>NZ_JARWLA010000029.1:0-86733 GCF_047445805.1 Rhizobium sp. BR 314
CATTCGACGATCTCGTCAAAATCGTCGCATGCGCCGATCGTCCCGCAAACGACCAGAAGAAGCACCTCGGGTAACGGATGGGCGACCCGCCATTGCTCCCGCTCATCCTCAACGAGACTAAAATGGTCCAGCAAAACCCGCAGCCGCGGGCGATCGTCTTCAAACATGTCGGCCTCCAAATCACCGACACTCTTGAATCACACCCAAACCGTTCAGGGAAGAAACGTTAACCCGAGTTCAGAGCCGTGCCTCGAAACCGCTTCCCTTGACGTCGGATCAATCGTGTTGAAGCAAGGGCTGGAGCAAGCCTGGTCCCAGGAGGCGGTTTCAGGTGCATGGGGCAGTACTATTCACAGGATGTGCGATCGGGCCATAGCATCCGCACTCGAGGGCGTCAGCGGAAGCGTCAGCTACATAGTCGACAACACGCGCTTTCTACCTCGGTCCATCATAGCCAGCACGCCTAAATACATTACGGACCGCCACCTGTGGGAACACCAACCCGTCAGGGGTTCCGTGGAGCTGCAGCAAGGCTGCGGCGGAATAGAGCCTGGTCCGAAGGACGTGCCTGTGAAATCACGTGGCACCGATGGGAAAACAAATGAAGAACGATTTACGCCGTGCTATGCCTATTCACGGCACCTCGTTTCATAGGTGATGCAGGGATAGACAAGCAGGATGCTGTGATGCTGAAAACCGATACCCGCCAAGCGAATTGGCGCCGTGCCAATCCAGGCAAATACGATGCTCACCTTGCTGTGCAGCGAGCGGTGAAGGCAGGCGAGCTAGAAAAGCAAATATGCGAGGTTTGCGGGATCGAAGCGGTCGATGCCCATCATGATCAATACGATGAGCCTTTAAGGGTGCGGTGGTTATGCCGACGGCATCACACCCGGCTTCACCACTACGGCGAAGATATGTTTCCGATCAGGGACTTGATCACTGGCAGCGACTGCAGAAACTGACACGCAGTCCAATAACTGTCCGTACGGGGCAAAATGACCTGGTCATAAATTATCTTGGCAGGCTTTCGAACAGAGGAGATATTTCGGACAGCCTATTCGGCCTAAATTGACCCATACCGCACCTTTGCCTAATCTTTCAATTTCGTTGCGGAGGTGTGGCGAACTGGAAAAAGCCTGTCCGACAAACGGACGTTTTGCGGGCCGTGCAAGAGGCTGCCGCGCACTTGAAGATTGGCAAGCCCGCGCTCTACAATGCACTGAAATCGGAAAGGAAATGAAATGGCGAACCGCGACCGACTGTTCTTGCTGCGCCCGGGCTTTGACGATTCTGCCTATCCAGGTCAGCAGTTTTATTGCTGGCACTGCGCCCTTCTGGAGGGGGTGCTGGCCTCGTTCCCGGATTTGGCGATGAAGCTTAATGTCGAGCGCATAGAATGGCCGAGACCCAGACAAAGCGTCATCGCCCTTGTTGGAGAGCAAAACCAGTCCTTGCCCTTGCTGGTACTAGCGGAGGGAGACAGCTCGCCTCATCAAACAGGGGTTTATGAGGGGCGCATCTTCATCGCAGAGAAAGACAAGATCCTTGCCGCGCTATCGGATCGGCACTGCTTTCCGCTCCCACATCCATAACCAGTGAAAAGCGGTTCTTCACTCGTTCTCAAAAGCCGGACAGAATCACCACTTCGGTGTCGTGACGCCTAAAGGGAGAGGACATGAACGGATGAGACTGGTACGCCTGACCTTGAATGCCGCAGTCTTGGTGCTCGGCCTTGGCGCAATCTTCTTTATGATCGGCGCCACACTTGAATTTCTGAGGATCGATGTGGGCATGGCCGACGTGTTCCGTAGCACCATCTATTCATCGATTTGCACGATCCTGTTGGCATTCGCCGCCGTCTGCCTGGACAAAGCCAACCAAGCATTGTTGCGGAAATAGATGCTCTGAGGCGTGGGTGGGGCCATGGCCCCTGCTCGCGATGAGGTCTCGGAAGATAGCCAATCGGTTAAAGAGGAACCTGCTGGCAAATCACTTAGACCTGAGCCCGAGGCTGGCATACGCAGCCCCCTCCATCCATACCAATGGTCTTGCAGCGACGGTAAATGACTTGCAAATCGCGCATAATTAGGTTGATCAGGGGTTGTAGGAAAGCACTACCGGTGTGGCGGATATCCAAGTTCAACTGTGCGCATATCCTTGGTGGCAAGGCGGCCATCACTTGACGCGGAGAAAGATAATCGCGACATTTCAGAGATGACTATATTCAACCTCCTCGCTGTGAGAGTTCAGATCCGGACCGGCACCTTTGGTGCCAGTACGCGCTGCATCTGTCCTTCGCCTTGTCAGCAAGGCGGTCGACGCCGGTTGGGGCGAGCGGGAGGTTGCCGCAGCACTCGAAAGGCTTTCCAGGAATTCGATGCCAAGGGCCGGATGAAGCCATCCTCCTATTATGACCGTGTCGTCGATGTCTGCGAGGAGCTGGCAAAGTTCACCTGGCTGACGCGTGATGCGTCCGGCTACCTGACAGACCGCTACAGCGAGCGGAAAGAGGAGGCCGAAAAACTCGAACAGCGCGTGAGCCTCAAATCCATATGACGATGATCAGCACCGAACGACCGCCCGTCGCGGCTATCCTTGCCCTCGGTCTCACGCAGATCATCGGGTACGGATCGCTCTATTACAGCTTCAGCATCCTCGCACCGGGCATAGCGCGGGATCTGAAATGGTCGTCGAAATGGATTTTTGGCGCGTTGTCGGCCGGTCTCCTGATCGGCGGCTTGGCGGCCCCAGCCATGGGCAAGTGGATCGACCGCTTTGGTGCCGGTCGCGTCATGACAGCCGGCTCGGCGATTGCCGCCGCCGCCCTTGTGGCTTGTGCGTTTGCCTCTGGCAAGATTGCCTTCGTCGCCGCCCTGATCGCGCTTGAGACGGCTTCCAATCTCGTGCAGTACGGTGCGGCCTTCGCGCTTCTCGTTCAGATCAGACCAAAGGTCGCCCAGCGCAGCATTACCTACCTGACGCTGATCGCCGGCTTCGCCTCGACGATCTTCTGGCCGATCACGACGGCGCTCAACGCGCATATGTCGTGGCAGAATGTCTATCTGGTCTTCGCTGCGCTCAATGTCGCTGTCTGCCTGCCGATCCATGCGTGGCTGTCGTCCAGCGTCACCAGAAGCCGCAAGCGTGCATCGGCCGAGCCTGCAAAGCATGTCGAGCCAAGTCTCTCTCCGTCGATCCGCTCGCCAGCCTTCATGCTAATGGTAACAGGCTTTGCGCTGGAGAGCTTTGTCAATGCCGCGCTCCTCGTCCACATGGTCCCGGTTCTGTCGGGACTTGGGCTCGGAGCGATGGCGCTCATGGTAGGCACGCTGTTCGGCCCGTCGCAGGTGCTGAGCCGGTTCATCAACATGGTCTTCGGAGGCGGCCTACCGCAGCTGGTGCTGGCGCTGATCTCCGCCGTGCTGTTGCCGGCCGCGCTGGTCATCCTGATTGTCACCGCCCCCTCCGTGCCAGGCGCACTGGTGTTCGCCGTGGTCTTTGGCCTCGGCTCGGGCTTGAGCAGCATCGTGCAGGGAACCTTGCCGTTGGCGCTCTTCGGCAGTGAGGGTTACGGCCAACGACAGGGACAGGTATTGGCCATCCGTCTGGTGGTCTCGTCGACGGCGCCCTTTATCCTGGCATTCCTGATGACGAACGTCGGGGTGTTCTGGTCACTAACGGTTGCCGCCACTGTCGGCGCGATTGCCGTATTTGCGTTCGTCGCAATCAGCCGGCTGGCGCACCTGCCTGACCCTTCGCATCTCGCTCTTAACCGTGCCGAGACCTGATCTTTTCAACAGCCTTTGCGAAGGATCGAAGACAGTCCGCTCAACAGATCTCGAGATGTCCTCGACGGTGCCGCAAGGATCGCCATATCGCCAACCTCGCACGCCTTGAACCAATTCGAACTACCGACCGGAACGAAATTTTGCAAGGTACTGAAAACACATTCATTTCGCGATAAATCGAATGGCCCATGGTTTTGACGCAACGCATATTTTAGGAGGATGCTCTCGACAAGCGATCGCGCCCCTTATGCGCGGTTAGCTTTCGGCTCGACCATAGCCCAATTGTCGTAAGTTCTCCGCCACCCGCCCTTCGACCGAAAGCGCATCTTCCGACCACAGTTCTGCGATCGCGTTCAATACGCGGTCGAGCTCCCATGGTAGAACAGACCTGCCCTCGATTTGTGTGAATGGTCCGTCAGATTCGGTTAACAGGCGATCACGGGGGATCATTTTGACGATATCCCGGCCCTTCTGACCATGGATCATCCCTGGTCCCACGCTGAACCAACAGCCCATGGAGACGGCGCGATCCAGCTCTCGCTTTGTCCCCGAAAACCAATGAAGGATTGGTGTTCCTGCGCCTTTGTGCGCTTCGAGTGCGTCCATTACTTGCGTGGCCGCCCGCCGACTATGAATAGTCATTACACGACCGCCCGCCTGGTCGCATAGATCTAAAATGCGATGAAACACCCGCTTTTGGGTTTCCCAGTGGGGTCGCAACTCGGGTGAGCCGTCTAACCCGATCTCCCCTACGTATGTGGCTGATGGCAGGAGTTTTTCAAATAAGGGAAGTTCGCCATGGCGTTCATGTGCAATCTGTGGGTGCAGCCCGAGCGCCGTTCTGATCCGCTTTGCCTTATGTGAAAGAGCAAGCGTACCTTCCCAAGCCGAGGGCGTGTTAGTGACAGAGAGAACATAGATATTCCGGCTCACGCAGGACTGCGTGACCGCAACAGGATCCGGGTACAGATCAAGATGGCAATGGAAGTCAATCACTTAACACCATATAGTCGATGCAGCTCACCGAGTTCGTTTAACCCTCGATCTAGCATGCCGCGGACACCGTTACGATCACCAATATCCGGAGGCGACAAGGTGTGGCCAAGCCACCGATCGAGGCCGTCAGCTTTCACCGAAGCCAACGCTATGGCAACGGAACGAACATCATCGAACGACGCGTGGTCTTCATCATCCTTTCCCAAGGGCTCGTAGACGTAATCCGTCGTATCGCGCTTCGCGTCCCATGCGACGAATGCTGCCCGTCTCACTTGACAGGGAACGCAGCGACCGCAGTGCCGGTAATTGAACCGCTGAAAGCGCCCACAGCTGGTCGAATGCGCGGCCTCGGTCTGAAGGAAAATCTGGTCCTTGCATTCGATAAGCATCTCGCCCTTCGTTTTTTGGGCGTAGGGATTTTCGATCTTCACGTTGAGGCTTGCGGCATCGAGGATCTTCTGGAATCGCGTTAGGAAGACAGGGTGCGCCGTGCGCGTGCTCAGGCTTCCAAGCCGGGAACCGGTGAGCGGCGGATTGATCGCAATGAACCCATTTTCGCAAACGTAGAGCGGGGCGGTGTTGCCTTTTGCGTATTTCTCCAGCGATGTAGCTACGACCACGCCAAAGGTCAAAAAGATCAGAGAGCGCGCTCGCTGTGACGTTTCCTGCACGGTGGGGGAAGTCGCAACGTGATTGAGCTGCAGGTGCTTCGTCAGACCAATTTCCTGTGCGAAATCCCGTTGCTTCAGACCGTCCCCTCGAACGTTCTGGCTGACTGCCACCGGCTTCAATCCATCACGAGTCAGATCGATTGCGCCAACGAGACTGTCCAATCCGCCGGACAACAACACGACGCAGTCTTCTTTCAGCACCGAAATCTTCTTCGGCGGAGCGGGTAAAACGCCGCCGTCATGAAACCGAAGCTTCCAGCGGTCCGTTGTCAGGAACGCGAGCGCCTGCCGAAATTCGTTGGCCATCGTATTCCAGAAAGCTCGGTCGGAAACGGCGACATCGAGTTCAATCTCTCTAGTCCAGCCATCGGCGCTGTCATCCCGCAGTACCGAAAAGTCGGCGGTGATGATTGAAAGTGCGATCGAAAGCAGATCCCATGCCCGTCGATGGGGGTTCAGCCCCTTTCGCCGAAGCTCTGCCTTGACGGCTTCACCCGCACTTGCCTCCGAGGGGATGCGTGGCTGACCATACAGGACAACACGCAGATCGCCTTCTTCCAATGGAAGCTCGAACGATCCAGGTCCACAAACGAGCCTCATTCTGCGTATCCCTCGAAAACCTGAAAGGTATCCCGTAGTGCATCTCTAACCACCGCGGCGATACGGTTCGAGTTTACGCTCTTGCCCGCCGCTCTGAGTTTGCGAAAGGAAGCAGCTACGGTCTGCTTGATGTAGTCACGCACCTGTTTCAGGCGACTGAGAGCCACTGTGGCGGTGGGCGCTTTCTCGATGATTGTTTTTCCGACATCGAGTTCGAACCGACGAGCAACATCCATTGCGGTGAAACGCTCGATGGCGAATTCACGCTGTTCCGGTGTCAGGGCAGCCAAATCGGCATCAGGGTACTTCACCAAGAGATCCGAAAGCGAGTCCTTGATGGCGGTTCGTTCAGCCTCGGCGTCCTGAGTGCCGTCGACCGGCCGAACCGCTTCGACGACAGCATCCATCACCTCGTTCGCGGTGCGGCCCGCAAGAAGCGCCGGATCCAGTGCACTGCCTGCGGGCTGTTGCCCCATAGTTTCGAGGATGCCGCCGAGTGCACTGGCTGTGGAAGCGGTCCCACCAAATCTGCTGGTGGTCGTCCTCGATCCGCCGTAGCCGTTACGCACGTAGTTTCCCAAGCTGCGGCGCATATCACTTAAGTTTCCGGCCTTCGCAAATTCGCCAAGGCTTCGGCGGGTACCAGCGAACCGGTGACCGGGCGCGAGAGGGGCCGCTGGTGGCGGCACGTTAGGCGCAACGGGTTTGTTGGGAGCGGCATCTACCGGCTCCTGCTCCGGCGGATTTAGATCTGGAGCGGGGTCTGGCGGCGCGTCCGGTGGTTGATCACCGGAAGGCGGATCTTCCGCCGGTGGCGCGGGGGTCCACGCGGGCACCATGTGGACGCCTCCCTTGGGTCCGTTACTTGATTGAGATGTCCCCATTATTGTTCGGCCTTCTCAATCGCTCTTTTGACCACCAGCGGCACGCCCGTGCGCTTCCATTTCTCGAAAACGCCGTCCGCCCAAGGTTGGTCTCCGATTTTCGGAACGATCCCCGGAGTAATCTGCGCCGGTGGACGATCGTTCAGAAATGCCGCCAATCGTAGTCCTTGCTGAGGATCGGCTTTCGCAACCGCGAGGCAGGCTTCCAGGATAGCTGGAACTCCCCATTCTTGTTCTTGATGAGCACGGTCCAGGAGACGATCCATAATGATCGAGGTTTCTACGCGCGACACGCGTGCCAATTTGTCGACCAGGGCCGCAGCCATTTCAGGGTGGGTGAGCATTGCGGTCAATATTTCGGCCGCTTCGGTCGTTAAACGGTCACCGGGCGTTATGAGCGGCGCGTGCTCGCGGCTCACATACAAAGCGCCCAACAACTTCGCATCGTGTAGCGGCGGAGGCAAAGCCAGCCATTCCCTCGAGAAAGGAGCATCCCAGGGCGCGGCAAGGTTTAGGTCTTTTCCCTCTGTGGCCGCTTCTTCCCAATCCTTCAGGAATCTGGGTTTGCCGTCATCGTCTTGGCTAACGGCCTTCAATAGTTCGGCGTAAGCCAACGGGCTACCGAGACGTTCGAACAGGAGAAGCTTGGCGAGGACCGCCTCATCCACGCCGACGCCCTGAGCATTGGAGATCGCCATGCGGATAGAAAGTGCATTCAGGAAACGCTTGATCAGTCGGGGATTACCGACGATGCCCGAGGCAGTCGTCATGATAGGCGCAAGCCTTTCAGCCGTATCAAAACGTCCGATAAGATCTGCCGGTATGTTCTCGTGCAGTCCCGTTACATATGCCTTGTCGACGCGCGCGCCCTGCCACGTCTTTCGCAACTGATCGATTATCCCAACCCGCAGTTTTTCCTTTACGTCGTCCTTCAAGTCGCTGTTTTCGATGTAGAGCAACATCATGTACGCGCGGACTTCCTGCGTTCCCAAGGGAGGAACGCGGATAGGCACCTGGATCAATTTGTCGAAGTAGCTCGTTACAAGTAGATCGTCGGGAACGCCTTCGAAATGCTTGCGGACGGCGTGTTTGATCATGTCGTTGTCGGCCGCGATGACGAATGCCGTATTTTTCAGAAACAGGAACAGCCGTATGGCCTCAAGGGTCGAGATCGTCGTCTCGGGGAGGCAACGGTCAAGGTCGTCGATCAACACGACAAGAGTTACCCCAAGCTCCTCAAGGGTCTCCTCGAAATTATCCCTGAGGGCTTGGATTTCCTTAGGTGGTGAGGTTTCCTCTGCCGGATTGAGAAGCCCGGAGGCAGCACTTGCCACCTCACCCGCTTTCGATTTGGCGTCTTCGATTAGTTTTTGGTCGACGGAACCACCTAGAAACCGCTGCCCCAGCCCCCACACTTCGCCGATGAGCCCAGTTGGAGGAAGTCCCATCGACACCGCTATCGCCGAACCGGCAGCGAGCTTCATTGCACGCAGCCAGTTCACGCGCTTGATGAGCGCCTTGGCCTTGTCTACTCCTCTTTCGCGCGCTCTTGCTTCCTGCTCTAGCTTCGTCGCGATGACGTCCATCAATGCGGCGCGAGCGTCGTCATAACCTTGGTAAAGCCAAGCATTGAATTCGACGAAGACGAAGTCCTTCTCGCCTTCTTTCCTCTCTCGGTTAGCGAGGGATGCTTGGGTCAGTTTTATCATGGAGGATTTTCCAATGCCCCATGATCCCGAGACACCGATTGAAATTGGGCGCCCCCGCGCCTGGACGATGATTTCCGCTACGGTGTCGGCCACTCCCGAAAAATTAAGGAAGTCTTTTTCAGTCTCATTATCTGCCCACATTCAAGGCCTCCCCCGTCGCACCTGTCGATAGTAAAACCATCGCACCGAGACGTCGCACCGATGATTCGCGTCACCCTACATTTGCAACGTATTGTTCGCGCCGAAGCTGTGTCAATTTGGAAATTCTTGCCTCGCTGGAAATAGGGAAGTCGATGTACATCGAGAAGGTCAAGATAAAGAACTTCAAGTGTTTCGAAGGCTGGTTCGCAGCCGATTTCAATCGGGGCGTCAACATCATCGTCGGCAACAACGAAGCCGGAAAATCCACGCTGCTCGAAGCTATCCATCTATGCCTGACGGGTATGCTGAACGGGAAATACCTGCGCAACGAATTATCTCCCTATCTTTTTAACCGGAAGGTCGAGCGGGCGTATCTGGACAGCATCGCCGCGAAACAACCTCTCGATCCGCCGGAGATCCAGATCGAGCTGTTTTTCGGCGGTGATAGCGACGCGTTGGAAGACCTGCGCGGAAACGGGAATTCCGAGAAAAACGACAAGGCTCGCGGCCTTCTCTTCTCGATCGAGTTCGACAAGAAATATGACGGTGCCTATACCGAGTTGCTGAAGAACAGGGAGATCAACTCGATACCCTTGGAATTCTATCAGGTGCAATGGTCGGAATTCTCCCGCCAACCGGCGATGCCTCGCACCATTCCCATTAAATCGGCCCTCATCGATTCAACAAGCACGCGTGTGCAGAGCGGTTCGGATATGTACATCTCCCGCATCGTCAGAGAGTTTTTGGACGACAAGGAACGTGTTGCGATATCCCAAGCCCACCGCAAGCTGAAAGACGCCTTCAAGGCCGACGGCAATGTCGGCGCCATTAATGAAAGATTGGCGGAAGCGGCGAAGATCAGCCGAAAAAAGGTCAGCATCTCGGTCGATATGTCGTCTCATAATGCCTGGGAAAACAGCCTCATGACTTATATCGAGGATGTGCCCTTCCACTATATCGGCAAGGGCGAGCAGTGCATCGTCAAAACGCGACTCGCGCTGAGCAGCAAAAAGAACAGCGAAGCGACCGTATTGCTGATCGAGGAACCGGAAAACCACCTCTCGCACTCGAAGCTCAACCAGCTCATCAGCGATATCAGCACCGACAATAGCGGCAAGCAGGTCATCATCACCACGCATAGCAGCTTCGTCGCGAACAAACTAGGACTGGACCACCTGATCCTGTTACGGGAAGCGAAGGTCACACGGATCGAGGATCTGGACGCGAGCGACTTCTTCCATAAGCTGCCTGGCTATGACACGCTGCGTCTCGTGTTGTCGCAGAAGTCGATCCTTGTAGAGGGCGATGCGGACGAGCTGGTCGTCCAACGGGCCTACATGGATACCAACGGGGGAAAATTGCCGATCGACGACGAGATCGATGTCATCTCGGTCGGGCTTTCGTTCCTGCGTTTTCTCGAACTGGCGACGGCGCTGAAAATCCCCGTCGTGGTCGCAACCGACAACGACGGGGATACTGCTGCGCTTGAAAAGAAGTACGCCAAATACAAGGACGTCGATCATATCACAATCTGCTATGATCCTGTGGTGGATAAGGGCGACCTGGTCCTCGGCGGCAAGCCTTTCAACTATAACACCCTTGAGCCGAAACTGGTCAAATCCAATAGCGTCGAGACCTTCAACACGCTGTTCGGTACCAAGCATGATCTCGATAACCTTCATCGTTATATGAAGAACAACAAGACCGAATGCGCGCTGGCGATTTTCTCGGCGAAGACGAAAATCAGTTATCCGAAATATATTCTGGATGCGATCGCCAAATGATGGGGCCGAATAAGCTCGTCATTGCTGCGGCAGGCTCGGGGAAGACCACCTACCTCGTCAGGCAGGCGCTTGCCGTTGAACAAAAACGGGTCCTCATCACCACCTACACGGAATCGAACGAAAAAGAGATCCGGCGCAAATTTTTCGAAATCAATGGCTCGGTTCCGGGCAACGTGCATATCCAGACCTGGTTCAGTCTGCTGATCGAGCACGGCATCAAGCCCTTTCAAGGCAAGCTGTTCGATTGGGATGTCGCTGGCATGCTTCTAGTTTCGCAGAGATCCGGTTTGCGCGGGCGCGACCGGCAAGGCCGTCCCATGTATTGGGGTGAGGAAGATTTCAGACGCTGCTACTTCGACCGTCGAAATCGCGTCTATTCAGACAAATTGTCGAGGCTGATGATACGGTGCAACGAGGCATCGGACGGCGCTGTCATCGAGCGGCTTTCCCGTATCTATCACTTTATTTTCGTAGATGAGGTGCAGGATCTGGCAGGCCACGACCTCGACATTTTGGCGGCGCTCTTCCAAAGCCCCGTCAACGTCGTCATGGTGGGTGATCCCCGTCAGGTCACCTATGTGACCCATCTGGAGGCTCGCCTTAAGAAGTACAGGGATGGCGGCATTGCCGACTTCATTCGGGCGGAACTTCCCCGAAAGGTTACCTGCGATATTGATGTGACCAGCCTCATGACATCGCACCGAAATAGCACCGCTATCTGTGAACTATCGTCGAAGCTCTATCCAAAGTTGGCGGCTGCGACTGCATGTAAATGCGTCGACTGCAGGCAGCCGGTCCCTGGTGATGCGGGTCTCCACATCGTCCGACGTAACGATCTGCCACGCTATCTCAAGACCGGACGACCGGTACAGCTGCGATGGAGTTCCGCCGTTAAGGTCGCATCTGTAGAACTGCCGTCGCTTACATTCGGACGATCCAAGGGACTCGGTTTTGACCGCGTCATTATCTATCCGACGAATGAAATGATGGACTGGCTGAAGAGCGCCCAATCGGCGTTGAAAGCCGAAACCCGTGCAAAACTCTATGTTGCCCTAACCCGCGCAAGGCATACGGTAGCGGTGGTCCATGACCTTGCCGATGGTGAAGTCGTTCCAGGATTCACATTGTTCCAGTAGCGAAAATCTCCGGAAAATGCACCCTATATAGATCTATGATTTCATCCTTGGCGGTGGGGCATCATCTTCCGATGATGACCTTTTTCTAGGTAGCTTCGTTGAATTCCCGATACAGCTCGATTGTGGGCAGATGTGCATCGATAGTCTCGCGCACCTTCGCGGCCATCGGCAGGTTGTTTTTCTCGTTTTTCCACACATCCATAAACCGTCCGACCGTCTCGCGTGCTGTGTCGAGGACCAGCTTTTCGGACAGCGCCGACTTGGCGGCCAGATGTGCAAGCTCGTCCTTCGATAGCTCCGCCATTCTTTTCGTGCGTGAAAAGTTAAGCGCGGCCGTATCCTCTCCCTCGATATAGGGGATTGTCGATAGCAGGTCGTAAGCCGGCGAGAGCGCAGGGGTACGGCGATCGGGGTAGATCAGCGACCAGTTCTTCAGATGCATGTCGCCATTGCCGATCAGTGTGCTGAAGACCAACCGGCGGATGAACTCCGCCACGTCGGCCGTGCTCGTCTCGATGCCGAGGACGCGGGCGATCATCCGGTAATTGCCCTTGCTGTACTTGTCATCCGGCTTCACGCCAAACACCTGCGCAAAATCCTCGATATGCACCGGACCCTCCGGCGTACGGTCGAAACGCCTAATGGCGAGCGCCTGCCCGTGCAGTTCTCCTACCCCCTGTGGCAGGCCGCTCACCGCATCCAGCTCGACCAGCTGGATCTCCGGCACGTCCATGCCCATCATCGCGGCGATGGTCATCATGGAGAATTCGTTCTCCGGCACGCCGCTATACTGCTGGGAGGGCAGCTTCACGATCCATGATCCACCGGTACCCTCGGCCGGAATAGTCAGGCCGCCTCCCTTCGTGGTGTTCTTGAAGGCCGAGAATTTCAGCTGCACACCGGCCAACGAAAAGCGCAATGCATTCGGTCGCGCTTCGACAGAAGCCTGCTCGTCATCGGGCGGCAGGTCATCACCCACGGTGGGATGGACCGTCACTGCACCGGGCAGATCACGACCGAGCATCCAGAGCAGGAAGAATTCCCGCGTCTGTTTTACGCCAGCACGCTCGGCGAGGTATTTTCGCAGCGGCCCTTCCGGCAACAGGTTCGAGAAGAAGGGTGGGACCACCATGTTATATGGGCGGAACTTCGTAATCAGGGCGCCGAACGGGTCCTTGAAGGACAAGCTGAGTGTCGGCCGCTTTTCGTTTTCGATATAGTCCTCGTTGAATGCGAAGATGGTGCGCCCGTCCTGCAGGTTCGTCAGGGTCGCGACCGGTTCTCCGTTTAGCCTGACATCGAGTACCGTGACCTTAGGCATCATCGTCCTCCTCATCCAGCGCGTAGGCCGAGCGCGGGATTGCGTCATCCCGGTCGCGATGCACCGCGGCGTTGCGCAGTTGCCTTATCTCGCGAACGATCGCACCCATTTCCTGACGTGACATCTTGTCGGTCTGAGAATTTTCAAGGCGGTTGGCTGCCCGCCTGAGGATGTCCAGCTCGTCGGGAGTCAGTGGCAGATGGCGTAGGAGGCCCAGGCTATCCTTGAACGCGTCCGCGTCGGCACTCGTCCCGACCCCATACCCGTACTGCGCAGACGATCGCTCGAGACGCGCGACCAGTTTGCGTTGGTCAGATGTGAGGACGTCATTCGACGCCGAACTACTTTCGAGGATGTTGCGGATCGCCGGCATCAGCTTCTTCGGCGCAAGGACGATCTCGAGGTCGAGCGCGCGCGCCACATCCACCAAGCTGCCGAGCCCAGGCTCCATTGTACCCCGCTCGATCTGGGAAATATGGCTCTGCGTCAGGCCCGAACGAGCGCTCAGCTCACGCTGGCTTACTTTCTGTCCTTCCCGGGCAGCGCGTAACTGCTGTGTTATATGCTCTGTTTTATATGCCACGATCATTATCCTGTATCGCATGATGGGAGATATACAGGATAATATATAGACAATTCCGTAAGGCAGCGCAACTCTGATATACAGATCTGTATCACTGAACAATTTTATATATAATCATATGTCAATCAGCCATGATGACTCATCATACCGGCCTAGCTTCTGTAGCCGCCCATGAGGGCGCGCAACATATCGGCCTGTGCAGACCCTGCCGGCATCGTATCCACTGTGAAAGGGACATTGATATAGGCCTGCCCGTCAGGTTGCGGCTGCGCATGCACGCCGAATTCCTCAAAAAGCCGGTAACCGACCGCCCCGACATCGATCAGCGCATCATAGCTCGGCCACTCACCACGCGTATCCCATAGGCCGCGCAGCTGCTCCACCAGCCGGCCGATCGCCCTGACCAAAGCCTGATCCTCGGTCGGCAATTCTGGCGCCACCTCGCAGAGGTTGTCGGATTCGTTCATCCCGTCCAGATGGCCGAACAGGTAGGATGCGATCCGCAAGGGCTCAAGAATGACAATACCGACTTCCTGAAAGACCCGCACCACATTGCCATGCAGGCGATAGGACCGGATGGCATCGTGCGCCCTGCCGCGGCAATCCTTCAACCGAACGGCCAAATTGTCGCGGAAACGGGCTTCCTCGTTGACCGCGAACCCCGCCGACAAACGGCAGACCGCATATTCACCCCGGCAGGCTTCGGCGAAGTGCTGCTCGTGATCGCTGATGAAATGCCCGGTCGGCGGACGAAAATGGATGCCGGGAATTGGTCCTCGCGAAAGGCGATTTCTTCGACATGTGCGCATTCATGGGCGATGATGGCAATGGCCGTGCGGAAATCCTCTTCATCGCGATCGGCCCCCTCGAGCACAATCGGGCATACCGGACCCGCGGACAAAACGATATGTGTCTTCACGGCGTCGCCACGCATGACCACGACACTCTTTCCGACGCCGGCCAGGCCCTCGTCATTGGTGCGGCTCAACGGCGCCAGCCCTTCGACGCCCCGATCGAGGTCGCGCAGCGCCTCGTCGTAATCGACCGCTACGGTCACACCGTCGAGCGCGCTGATATCGATATATTCCCCGACCTCGCGCAGAATGTGGAACATCTGCTGCCCGAGGCATTCGGCGCCGTACTGGTTGGTGATGCCCTGTACCGTCACCTGAATCTGCGGAAGCGTGGAGGCAGGCACCTCTTGTCGCGGCGTGTCGCTCGTATCCATATTAGCCCCTCTCTCCCCTCACCTCATGCGGTTTCACCCAGCTGCGCCTGCCCGCCGGCGGCAAGCACCTTATAGCGGGCATGCAGGTTATAGAATGCTTCGTCGCCCACCATGGTGAGTATCATGCGCACAAGGCTGAAGACGCACAGCAAAACGGAGAGGCCGAGTATGTTCAGCGTCTCCTGCAGCTCGTCTTCCTCCAGCAGAGGATCGAGGCTGAACAATGCGGTCCCGTCCGGCAGGAACGAACGATGCCGTAATAGCGAGCTGTAGGTGACATGTGCCGTGTCGGCCGAGATCTCACGATACATGTGCGCCATGCGCGGGAACTGGCTGTCCTTGCTCAGGTCACTCGGCTTGAGCTGCGCGCCCTTCTTGTCATTCAGGAATTCCTGCAGCAGCTTATGCGAGCCGGCATCAAGGTCCGTCTGCATGTCCTTTAACGCCTTGGCTCTCGACCATTTACTCGTGGCTTCGTCATCCTTGAGCGCCTGCAAATAGTCAGGCTTGCGGCACGCTGCATCCATATGGATCGCGCATTCGACGACCTTGCGGCAGGTACTGCGCACATCGAGCACCTTGTCATGCTCAGCGAGCAACAATGCCGTGTCGAACAATGTCAGGGCACGGGCGAACAGCGCGAATTTCACGAACAGCAGTTCGGGCTCTTCGCCTTCCGGCGCATCGAAGCTGTCCACGTCCGCGAGCTTCGCCGAGCCATGCGGAAATCCCTCATCCATTGCAGCCATGCTTCATTTATCTGGGGCTGATCATCATTCATGCGATTCTTCCTGGTTGCCACCGGTACATGTGGAGTCAAATAGCTATCCGGAGGATAATCCCACCGCCAAATGGTTCGGCGGAATGCGATGCGACTATGCGATAATCAGGAAGTCGGCAGCCGTCAGCGCCAAACCTTTGTCGAGAGAGGCGAACTGGACCGCAGCAGCCTTTTCCGTACCGTCAGCCTGGTACTGGAGAGCACCCGTGTCTTTATATGGCCGTTCCTACATCGTGGCGAACGTGAACGGAATGCGGAAGCCGCAATTGCCGTGCTCATCCCATTGGAAGAAGAAGCCACCCTCGCCCAGCACATCGATGATGATCTCGCCGATCGGTGCGAATTCGCTTCGATCTTCCCATTGCCCGTACCTGGCCCACAGTTCTCTTAGCGCGGTGCGCAGCCTTTCGAAAAACGGCGCGAACCAATGCCCTCCCAGCGCCCTGCGAACCGCAGGCACATCGTCTATCGTCAAGCCGTGACCGTCCATATGGCCGAGCAGATAACTGCCGCTCGTCATCAGGTTCTGGTAATACCGCAGGACCTCGGAGAGTATTCGGTCATGGTCGTGATCGGTGCGATAGCGTCGGATACATTCGTTTGCCCGGTTCATCGTCTCCTCGAGATGGGTGATGAATGCATTGGTGTAATCCTGCAGAGGATCTCGGCCGAACGGGGCTGCGATGCGGCAAGCCGCATACTCATCCCAGCAGGCGTTTTCGGCCTGCCCTTCGCAGGCATCTGCGGCATCATCGTAGATTTTTTTCAGCAGCGTATCGGGGAACGCCTTGTCAGTCGTCATGGCGAGTTCGACATGTGCGCATTCATGAGCGAGCAGATGCAGGGAATGGGCATAGTGCTCATCTTTCTCGTCCGGCAGTGAATAGATATAGGCAGCGTTCAGTACCAAATGCGATTTGAGAATACCGTCACGGATGACGCTCGGCGCCATCGCAACGCCTTCGACCAGCTCGGAGCTGGGCGTTAGGCGGTGGTCCGTCTCATATCCTCTATCGAGTGCGAGAAGCGCTTCCTTGTAATCGACGGCGATGGTGATGCCGTCCAGCCGCTCGAGATTGATGTAACGGCTCAACTCCCGCACATAATCGCCGACGCAATAGGCGAGCTTCTCGCCTGCTTTTTCTTCCATGCCTTGGACTGAAATACCAATGCTGGGCACGGTGATCGGTCGCTCTTCCTCGGTGGTCTCCGTCATGCTTCCTCACTCTGACTGCAAATGCGTCTTGGCCCAGACCAGCGCGCTCAACGCCCCTGCCCTTGCCTCTTCCACGGATGCGAATTCCTTGTTGCCGCTGCGGGTCGCACCGTTCTTGCGGTTCGTCACCACCACGCCAAAGCCTGCATTTTTAGGGAATACCGTCAGATTATACCCTTCGGTGTTGATGTAATCATTGCCCTTGGCCGAACGTTTCCATGAGCGCTCGGCCCATGTCCTACGGCGTTTGGCGAGGCTCCTTAATCCCCTCTCCCGTTCTTTCGGACGGACATAGTCCTCTTCCATATGTTCGGCACAGACGCAGTCAACGGCCAATGCTTCCGTGGTCTGGCCGTGCTCCATATAATGGACGTAGCGGATGGTGACGCTTTCGCACATTTCGCAAAGCTGGGAAGGCTCACCCAAATCCTCGATCCCGACACATGACCATCCCTTTTTGGGCACCCCAGCTTCGGACCATTTGCCATGACTCGTGTGATCCCTGGTCATCGCGTCCACTCAATCTTGACGTCTATTTCACGATACTGAGCTTTGAGCGTCGGACTTCACCACCCTCATTGTCGGTACCGTGCTGGGGCAGAATACAAAATAAAAGTCGTTCGACCTCAGTCATTGGAAGCGATAGCTCATCGGCAACGTCCACGAGACTTTTCCGCTCCGCCCAAAGCTGGGATAAAACCTTCCCCCATAGCACAGACGTTTCCCTGGGGATGCCATCAGGCTCGCTCGTGCGATAACCGCGTTTCCCAAGCTCGATACATATGGAACGGTATTGCCATTCGGAGAGCATGGGTCTGGTAAGATGTGCCAGTCGGTATGCCAGCGCCATTGCCGAGACGCGCCACCTTTTCTTCGCCCGTAAAATGAGATCAGCCGTTATAAGACGGGGCATTCTGACCCTGACGTCTTCCTCCGGCATTAGAAAGGCGGAAGCGAAGCGGTTTGCCTCCACCTCGGCCGTGCGTGTATCTTCGTCCGCGCCTGAGGTTTGGCCATGCCTGTGCAGGACCAAATGGCCCAGTTCGTGAGCCGCATCAAAAATACTACGCTCCGCCGATTTGAACGAATTCAGAAACACATACGCTTTGTCATTTTGCCAGAACGAGAATGCATCGACATTTGCGGTGGTTTCTTCTAGCCCCAGGACGCGGATGCCTTTGGCCTCCATCAGTTTCATCATGTTTGCGATGGGTTGGTAACTGAGGCCCCAGTGCTGGCGGAGAGCATCGGCGGCAGCTTCAGGTGTCAATTCCGGGTCGAAATGCGGCAAATCCAACGCCGGTAGATTGTATCGATTTTCAAGCCACTCATAGACTTCGACCCCGTTATCGCCGGCCGAAAGGGCAGCGTTTCGTTCTTTCGCGGTCATGCTCGACAGGCTGCGAAAGCTGACGATTTCTGCTGAAAGGAGTGCGGGGTCCTCCTTGAAGAAAAACTGCACGGGATAACCGAGAACCTCTGCGAGCTTCTCAAGTGTTCCAGAATCCGCCTGGTTCTGACCGGTTTCAAGCCGCGTGATTGTGACCGGCGATACGCCGGCCTTTTCTGCGAGTTCCTTCGCTGTCAGCTTCTGCCTTTTCCTGGCGAGGCTGAGTCTCTTTCCATTGAACATGATTGTTCGGCTTTATTTTCGACTGACGACGATATCCAGATCCGGATCGTTGGTCGGTTCATTGATGCCAAAATCGACCGCGTCCAGATCGCCACCCTCAATCAAAAATACGCGATCGATACAGCGAAGGAATTGGCCATTCTTCACCACAGGTAAGCTGAGTTCCATTGCGCCAAACTGATCGACCATCAGGTAATATGTTTTGTGGTCTCCATGAAACTTGACCACGCTGATAGGGAGGTCGATACCGGCAGCTTCAAACATATCGCCACAAGCCACGCGCTCGGAGCCAGCGCCTTTTCGAGACCGCGCTCTAGGATCCGCTTTGCGGCAGGCTTGATTGACATTTACAAAGAGAACTCGAAGCTTGAGGACGTCATTGCGGATGCCTTCCACACCTTCCTCGCTAAAGATCTCCCAATTTCCACCGAGGTTTTCGGCTCGAAGGCCCTTCACTCCGTCCATATACGCGAACATGCCGGCGGCATTGGTGGGATGCAGTGGTGAGGCAGTCGCAGCAGCAGCAAGTGCGTGATGACCTGCCGCGATCAATTTCTCACGCTCAAGTTCCAGACGAGCAAGGTAAAGGTCGCCAATCTCAGGATCAGTGATTGTCTTTGGGCTGATATTTTCCATGCCGCCTACTCATGTTAATGTTCTCTACCTCATTTGTGGAGGAAAAAATTAACATGGTCAAGCTAGAAGAATGTATTCGGCTAATTCACAGGACGCTCCAGGCGCGAAACCTCCCCCGCCCCGTCATCTCGCGCAATCCGAGCTCGCCAACGATCCGCCGCGCCGCCTGCGGCGTGACGCCCAGCGTCGTTACGACCATCTTAGCCGACACCAGCGGTTTCGCCATCACCAGCTCGACCAGCTCCGGCAGTTTTGACGACGTCCGGCGCCCGTCCAGTTTTCGGTCCATCATCGTTTTCACCAGCGTCAGCCGATCATGCTCTTTCAGCCCGATCTCGGCGGCCGCGACCAGTCCATGGGCGATGGCGAGCAGCCGGGTTTCTCGATCGCGATGTCGGCGCCGATCGACGGGAATGGTTTTTAGTCCGAGATTGATGGCTGCGAGATGTGCGGCCGTGGTGACACCGGCCTGGCGGAGGATCGAGGCGGCCAACAGTCGTCCAAGCCAGGGCGCGTGCTGCAGCACCGCAATCTCGTTCCAGGCATCGAGGGCGACAATCGCCTGCAGCACCGCCGGCAGATCATCGGTCTGCCGCAACACGTTGCGCCACTCGCCCAGCCGCGCGTCCTCGTCCCAATCGAGATCGTAGATCATGGGATCTTTTTCTTGCGCGCCGGCCCGTCCGGACCGTGCGTTCTCGATCGCCGCCTCGGACCGGGCCAGCAGCGCATCAATGGCGGCATAATCGACGCCAGGCAGATCTTTGGCGTCGTCAGCATCGTCCCCCTCCCCTATCGGCTCGACAGCGACAGGCCGCTTGGCGGCGGCGCCCGACTCAGCATCATCGGCCCTGACCGATGTCACATCCGAGGTTTGCCTGAGCGTGCGAATGCCGTCGGGCGACAGTGCCCAGACCGGTGGTTGCGCGGCAATGCGTCGCCGGGTGCGCAACGCGTCGCGGGCGATTGTCAGTTCATGGGTGGGTGTGCGAATATCGCGGGTGTCGTCGTGGAGGACGAGGTCTTCGAGGTGAACAAGTTCGCCGTCGATCCACAGCGAGGCGCAGGCGTCGGCAAAGTGCGACCGTTCGATCCACCCCTGTCCGACCGCGGAGCGGGCGATGCGCTCGTCGAGACGCGCCAACTCAATGCCGGCTCGAAAAGTGTGGCTTCTACTTTGTTATTTCAAATGGGAAAACTTCATATGTCTGTTAGGTTTAGCCGATAAATGAAGGGCGATTTTCCGCTAACGATTTCACTGAAACGTCTCTTTGCCAAAACGATTTCAAGATCGAACATCAATGTCGGCTCGCTCGATCGAGGGAGAGCAGTGGTCGGCGTCGTCAAAGGCGTGCCGCGCTTATGCAAAGGTGCGACGTGCAGCTTCATCACGCTGGCAAGCATTACGCGTAGTCGGTCGCGCTACTCGGCGGCTGGCTCGGGTTGCGTTCTGGTGCGCCTTGCCGCTGGCTTCTTTGCCGCTGGGTCCGGAAGGTAAGCGGGCGCGGTCGTGCTGCGTTCCGCTACAATGAATATCAGCCTGTCCACGGCCTTCGCCCTTTCCTTTCCCTCTGGCAAGGACTCGGCAAGATGGATTGCCAAAAGCGTGTCCTGCATTTGCGCCAGACGGGAGAAGAAGAAATTAAGCTGAATCAGGCTTCGGTTATAGAGATAGAAATAGCCTCCGCCGATGAATTGAAGCAGTACACCCGCTAAGGGAACGATATATGCCGTCCCATCGCTTCGGCCCGAGGAGAACGCCCACCACGTACCCCCAATGATCGTCCCGAAACCGGCAACGATGGCGGTCAGGCTGGCAGTGTAACTCCTGCGCGCCTGACTTTTGTTCATGATGTAGTATTCGATCAGCTGACGGAGGTTCGCTTTGATGCCCTGAATAATGTCGTCGTCGGACTTGGCAGCGCTTTCGGTTTGCGGCGCCATCTTGGCATCGCCGCCCGCGCCTCCAGACTGCGCGTCGAGCAAGGGAGTGAAGCTGGATGCCCACGCCCTGAGAAGCTGGTCGTCGCTGTCACGATCTACGATTGCCTTGAGCTTATCACGGTCGATCACGCTGAAAGCGACCATCACGAGCATGAACAGGGCGAAGACGACCCCTATAGTGATGCCCGGCTGAAGGTCGTGCGGCTTATATTCATAGCCTTGCACGAACACGTGGCTTGTTGCCAAATAGAAGACGACATAGAAGCTTCCGGCAATGGTCAAAATGGAAATGATTGCGACCGCCCAGCGAACCTTCGGCGAGTACCGAAGGACTTCAACGATTACGAGGATGACGGTAAGAATAAGCTGATACATGAAGCCCCCGCCGAACAAATTCGCGACAGTCATCTGTACTCTCTCAACCTTTACGAATCGTGCCTATACAACCCTGGCGCGGAATAAATCGAGCGGGCGCGTCGTCACTTCAATGGCGGCAGCGTCATGCCCTTAATGCTATCGGCCACGGTCGGCCGCTTCCGCTTCCCGTCCGCGTAGGGATCTGGCAGAGCCCGTGCGGCCTTCTTCACGGCCTCGATGTCATAGCCGACCGGACGGCCAAGCAGGAACATCTCCACAAATCGGTCAACAAGCGACTGGTCTGCCAAAAGATTGGCTTTGACCGCCTTGCGGAAGGACGCGATATCCGAACCATTGGTCAGGTAGCCCAGATTCCGTGCCTCGGTGAGGTGCTCATCAACCCTCTTCTGAACGCCCTTGCCCATGCAAAATGCACGGACGTAACGCACTAGCGACGTGAACAGCAGCTCCTCGCTATGCATGAGGAGCAGCTTGTCTTTCAGGACTGCTCGGAACGCACCGATAAGCTCGCTCTTCTCGAAGACGTGCCGGTAAAACCGGACCACAGAATCCTCCGCATCGCCTGCCGTAACTTTGTTTTGGGGCGCGGCCAATATGTAGAATGGCGCGCGGGTCGTGACATGAATTTCTTTCACGAGATGAAAGCTGAAACAGGCCAGCGAGATGACGCACAGGTTATTGGCCGTGGCTATGTTGATCGCGCGCAGTCTCTCTGTGATCTCGGCCCAGCTGCAATCCTCGTTCGAGGCGACGATATGAATACCCATGTCCTCATCGCCATGGGTATCGAAATGGATGATCGGCAGCAGGCCGTCTTCAACCACCTTCGCCACATAATCCAAGAATCCCAGAAGATCAGCGGCGCTCTTCGGCTCAAATTTCATGAAGAAGATCTGGTTGGCCTGCAACAAGGGTTCCAAATCTTCGAGGACGCGGAGGGTCACCCCGTGCTCGCTCTCATGCAGGGACGTGATCCAGATCACGGAATTTACGCTCACATGGGATTGGATAGTCGCGGTCTTGGTCATTGGTCGCAAGGCCATGCAGCTTTATAGGGAGCCATCAACGAACGCTCGGCCGGCCAGGTTCCCTTCTCGGGATGCGTCGTCACCCAGTCGCAGCCAATCACGATGGCGCGGGCGACATTGGCGCCCTTCGGGATGCAGAATTTCCCGAGAATGCTCTCCCGAGCGATCCCGAGCATTTGCTCGTCCTTCATGCCCATCTTAACGACGCTATCGAATACAATCTCATCCTCGCGCCATTTCTCCATGAAGCCCATGACGTAATTTCCGGCAAGTGTGATGCTGCTCTTGCAGTCGCGCGCCAAATCCTGGGCCATCATAGCATTGGCGCCGGTCGCAAAAAGGGCGGCTGCAGCCGCCAGTATCATCCGTTTCATGATCTTCCCCAACCCAAGTTGGGGGCAGATTATCGAGTGCAACCGGTAACTGCAACAGGGTCAATTCGCTTGCTTCCCTTGGTTTTTCTTCACGTACCCGTGGCCGTGCGCAGTTGTCCGATGCACCTCGAGCTTGACGCCAAGACCGCCCTGCTCGCGCTGACGCAGTTCAATGGTAAAGAACTTTCGGTACCGTCCTTTGATGGGCGCGGCGATGAAAAGTGCATGTTCCACCGCCGATTGGGATGAAAATCGGAATTGCTAAGTGGTGGCGCAGCCAATGGAAACGGCGCATCTTTCTTTCATCACCGAGCTAGTGCCGGAGCCGCCAAGCCACCGTCCTCATGGGAGTTGATGGCCGCCGGTCTGCAACGCGACCGCATGAGCCGCGACGACGGCAACCGAGCATCTTGAGGAGCAGGTTCGGACGCTGAATCAGGGACGGCGACAAATGTAACTCATCTTATATTTTCCACGCGTCGGGCATTCCGCCCTTAGAAAGGACCTGACATGCATGAAATTTATCAGAACGGAAAGCCGATCGGCCTCACTTTCAGCGACCGCGAGGTGGCCAAAGCCATAGCCCGCGACATGCAGAGGGAGGGCGCCAAAAACGTCGAAATGCGGCCGTTTAAGCGCCGAAATCACTGGTATAATTGGCGCGCAAACGGGCGCAACGTGGCGTCTTATCTCGCCTCGTTACGCCCTGCCGCGCCACTTAGGAGGCCTTGTGATCCCGATAGAGCAATACTTATCTGGTCAGAGGCGGTACAAAATCTGATCGTTCCAGAAACCATCGAGGCTACACAACTCCCCACGCCCGGAACCTCCCCTCCCTACCATCTGCATATCAATGAAATTCTTAGCTAAAAGCGACACCCACGTACCCCTTTTATCCGGGAATGTTGGCCGTTTCCATCTCGTTACCCATATGAATTAACGTTGTTCTTTTCCAGAACAGAAGCTATTTAAGCCATTGCTTCCGTCACTCGGGACGGCGCCGTGGATGGGCAATCACTTCCGATAAGTACTGCGTATCGATAGGTGATGGTTTTTGGCGGCAAGAGATAGCGTATTTGTCCGTGAGAATTGGCGGAAAAGCCGCAAATCCGGGCCCCTTGAGGGCTTTTCATTTTGGGTCGCTGGAAATTCTGCCTGATTGAGCGGAAATAACGCGTGCTGAACCGGTCGAGCTCTTCCCCTCCCCGACCGCCTCTCGGCGTCAGAACCTCATCAAAAAGCCGGAGCCGGAGCGACCTCTTCCGAAATAGCCGATTTCCCTGCGTTTTCGCCATAGATGCCCGCTGACGTGCGTTCTCGGGCGGCGATGGGTCGATGCCTGCCTCACGTCATAGAACGCTCTCTATCGCCTCCCATTTTTGTCATAAAACACGCTTGCAAATCCCCATTTTCTCATGCATTCATTATCTGTACAAAGGCCATCAAAAAAGAGCCAGAACGAATGCCCCAGGTTGCAATCGCCAGCTCCCCCTCTCCGCGGCCCCGGCTGATCGGATACGCCCGGGTTTCGACTGACGATCAGCTCAACGATGCCCAGGTCGATGAGTTGCGCGCCGCCGGCTGCGATCGCATTCATCAGGAGCACGGATCCGGGTTATCCCGCACAAGACCGGTGCTCACCAAAGTGCTGAAGGATCTCACCTCTGGCGACGTGCTAGTCGTCGTTCGTCTCGATCGCTTGGCCCGATCAGTCAGCCATCTGCTTCACGTGATTGAAGACCTCGAAAAGCGCGGAGTTCATTTCCGCTCGCTGCGCGATCCGATCGATACGTCCACGCCGCAGGGAATGTTTTCCTTGCAGGTGCTCGGCGCCGTCGCCCAGCTTGAGCGCGCCCTGATCGCCGAACGAACCAAAGCTGGCATCAAGGCTGCGAAAGCCAGAGGGAAGCTTCCCGGAAATCCCGGTCTGCGCGAGCGCCGACCGGAGGCGATCAAGGCGGTGTCGAAAGCACGCGAGAAACTTTATCTCGACGAACTGATTTCGTCGGCACAGACCTGGCTGCCGACCGTGAGGCAGCTCAGGCCACAGCATAGTTGGGACAACGTCGTGCGCGTCCTTAACCGTCGCGGTCATCACTGGACGGTCCAACGATTACGCCGCGCGGTGCATCGGATGGTTCGTGAGAAGCTTGCAGAGCCAGAGCTGCTGGCCCGCTCACCGCGCCGCGCGCCCGAAGATCATTTGATGAAGTTGGTCGCCGCGATCACCATCGCCGACCCCAGTTTGTCGCTGCGCGACATTGCCGCGCAACTGGATCAGATGGGGGAACGGCCGGCGCGTGGTGGCAGGAGGTGGCAGCCCTCTTCCGTTAGGGCGCTGTTGGACGAGGCACATCGCTTCGGGTTAGTTCGTCCTTGACTAGCTGATTCATAAGGGAGCGCCCGCGCTTTTTGCCCCGCGAGCTTCCTTTCCCGGCGGAGATCTCCTTCCAATCCGTGCTTGCCACGACCTGTTCGGCCAACCCCGCCAAGGTGGATTTCCTCCTCCACCTGACGCCCGTCCGGTTCAATGGTGTAGCCGGTCATCATTGTTCCTTCTGCCAACGACCGAGGTGGTTTCTCGTCTCGAACCCGCATGATGGTATGCCGGCTCGTCACGATCTTTCTTCAGCGCGGCGACCTGCTGGGCTGCTTGTTCGGCCCTCAAAAGTCGCTCGCGCAAAACATCGGGCAACCGAGCCTGATCTCGCTTGCATATACGATCAAAAGGAGCCGCAAGGCTTATTACGGAGAGCTCGAAACAAATCAGCGTAAGCTCGATATAATCGAAAGGCTCATCTACTCTACTTCTTGCAAACCATTCTCGATGCGCAGCAGACGACTCTCACGCGCGTTGCGTTTTATATCCGCAAGGCAAAGTTCTATGAACGGTTCCGCGACCAGTTCAACAATCGCCAAGGCGATCTCCCGCATGTTCCGCGAAGGGATTGAAGGCTTCAAAGGTGGCCTGAGCGCGGAAAATTACATCTCGATCACAGGGGCTTCCCGGGCAACGGCGACTCGAGACCTTCATGATATGGTGGAGAAGGGGGCAATGAACCGCAGCGGTGAACGCCGACATACGCGTTACACCTTAAACCTGCCGGAGCCAGAGTGATAGAAACAACGGCTGGGGCACGGCCTTTCGTCCACTCTATCCAAAGAGCGCGACATCACTCGGCGGAAGCAGACTGGCTTGATTCTTGCTGTGGCTGGTCGTTAGTTTGCTGCCTAAACTGCGAAGACACGAGGATTGTTATGCCAACTGGCAAGGTTAAGTTCTTCAACGCCGATAAAGGCTTTGGTTTCATCACGCCGGAAAGCGGAGGAGGCGACGTTTTCGTGCATGTCACCGCCCTGCAATATGGCGATTATCTCAGAGAGGGACAGTCCGTTTCCTACGATCTCGGTCAGGATCGGAAGACCGGCAAGTTAAAGGCGGAAAACGTCAGACCGCTCTGAGGCCAATTGACCGGAGCGGCGGCAACGGGCTCAAAAGCGCCTCGGGGCCACCTGCTCTTAAATTGCGAGATCTCGGCCTGTGCCAAAGGCGCAGCGCCCAACTTCTTGGCCCGGTCGAAGGGTGTCACATCCAGAAGCGGAACGTCTATGAGACTAGCATAGCCCTCAAACCCCATCTTGGTGCAATAGCAAGACTCATGATGTTATCGGCACGTACGGTCGCATTGATGAATTTCGAACACGAGTTCTTCGGCTGTTGTCCGAGTTGCGGTAAAAAGAGCTGTCGACGCTGGATATCTTTGGGTTCGCGCGTGCAAATGTAGGGATGTCGACAAAACGGTGGATCGCCGTACAGGCTTAACAACTGACAGCCGACAAGCAGCCGATCGTAACTTGCGATCAATAAACCACTCCGCGAACCCCGCGGCCGAAAGCAGCGTCTCCAGCGCCGTTGTTCCGCCGGCGCGGATGTCCGGATGATTTCGTTCAGAAGGCTACACAGCTCTTTGCATCCGAGGTTACGGCCCTTCGAATATGCTGTTTTCAGCGACCCCACTTTAGATTGATAGCTTATCGGCGATACTCGGGAGACCACAAGCCAGGATCTCACCTTGCTGCGGTCTCCAAACAGCATCAGCTTTTTGCAGCTCATGATGCTCTCCGGCCTGGCGAACCATTCGTTCGCATCAGCGCCATCAACATCGGCCCAAGTGAAAACTCTCCGCGTTCTGCCTTGCGGGTGAGGTCACGCAAATAACCGCCCGCATTGTTGATGTGCCCTGCCCTTTCGAGGATGCAGGCCATCACGGCCGCAGCATTCTCGGCACCGAGTGCCTCACAGGCATTCTGGTAGGCACTCGGACTGACGGCCAGCATCGATCGCACGACCACCGCGGCTGACATGAGATCGCGCCAACTCCCGACCGCCCCGCCCGGCCCGTAATTCGAAATCTCAGGGCAGGCCTGCAAGACCATTCCCAGTGGAAAAGCCTTTATCGGCTCTCGCATTCGCCCAATGTCTGGGTTCGATTTCGCCCCCTGCTCTGTTTCAGAGCGAGGTTCAAATTCATTGCTGGATTCGGGTTTTGAATTCTGTATGTGACGTCCAATTTGGACATCATTGGTATCTGTTTTTTGAGAATCTTCCTGAAATTCCAGTTGGTTGATGATCTCTTCACGCAACATTCGCATTTCGTCGAGGACGGATTCAATATCTTTGAGGGTTGGGGAGCGGGGGATGCCTGCGAGCAGCTGCACGTAGTAGCCCTCCAGCTTTTCCCAATCGCCAGAAGCGCCCTCTTCTATCGCAGCCGTCAGCAGCTTACGAACGTCACGACGGCAGATCGTCAGTGCTTCCTTGGCGCTGCGGAAGTGCCGGCGCTCGGCTGCTATCTGCTGTGCGAGCTGCGCAAGCTCTTCGGCGCGAGCAAGCAGCGGCGCGAGGCTGAAGCCGAACGCATCTTCGATCTGGCCGCCATTGTCCTTTCGGGCGTATCGTTTGCCATTAGCACTGTCTTTGCGCTGGATCAGTCCAGCATCGACGAGTGCAGCAAGGTGGCGGCGCAATGTCGTGCCAGCAATACCATGCGCTCGAACGGAAAGCTGTTCATTTGATGGGAACACCACCAGGCCGCGCTCTTCCGAAAGCTCATTGTCGGGATAGAAGGTCAAGAGCGCATCAAGAACGGCAAGGGCGCGGTCCTGAATGCCGAGCACTGCCCTCGCCTCCGAGGCATCGCGAAAGATCTTCCATTTGTCGGCCGTCTTACCTGGCCGCATCTCAGCCGTTTTCATTTGCCCTCTTACCTGGGCAAGCGATATCGGCCGCCGCCCGAAGGGCGTCGTCACACTTCCAATCTGCATTTTTTCTCTCACCTTAATTGAGGCAAAAGAGATCCGCCCGCCAAATCGACGGTTACGACTCTTGACAGGGATTCGTGGAAATGCGATTCTCAATCTTGCTTAGGGAATACGAGAAGGGCTTCCACGACTTGGTCGTTTGGGGGCCTTTTTCTTTTGCGGCTTCAGTCTCCTTTGCTTCCCTCCTTCAGGAATTGCTCGTAGAGCGCATCCAAATTGCGGGAAAGATATTCTCCGAAACGGCCAGCATTCTTCGCCTTCATCGAGAGCGAGAAAGCTTTGCCCGTATTCTTGATTTCGGCCTGCACTGCCTTGTCCCGGGGCTGCCACTTCGCCTTTTGAGTCGAAACCTCCGCCTTCCTCACGGGCCGCGCTGTTCTGTTGAGCGCCTTGTACAGAGATGAAAAGCGTTCATCGGACGGCAATGCGTCGAAGCCGTCCGTGCTCAAAACTTCTGACACTTTGCCGCTATTGGCGAATTTTCCGACTAGAAGTGAAAGCTCTATCCAGCGCTCTCGGCCCACACCGGGAGCCGACCCGATTTTTTCTATGACGTTAGCCGAGATGCGCTCTGCCACCGTCATCATCTTCGAGACCGAAGCCGCATTCGCGGACAATGCCAAGGAAATCACCTCTCGGCCGTAACCAAGATCATCCAGGCGCTTGGCAAATAACGCCCTTTCGATAAAAGAGAGATTCGCGCGCGCGGAATTTTCCTGCCCTTGAGCAATGACATGGGAACGGTCGTCGATTGCCTTGACAATAGCCCGGACTTTTCTGCCGAGGTCCCTTGCTGCCCTTACCCGTCTGTGGCCGAAGACAACCTGATAAAGACCATCGACCTTTGTATGGGGCCGCACGAGAATAGGCGTATCCTGCCCACGTACCCTAATTGCCTCTAGCAGATCTTGATACTCGCCGTCGTCGTCTGATATCCGATCCTTTACGAAGGAGCCTTCAATTTGTGCCGGATCAAGTTCGATAATTGCCTCGCCTTCGAGATATTTGTCAGCCTGCTTTGCCAGCTCGTCCAGCGAACGCACGAGAGATTTGCCTGCGCCTCGCATTGGATATGCAGGTGCCGTGCCGCTATCTTCATGCAGGTCAGCAAGTCCCTCGAGCAGATTTTTCCGTGCCATCTCATTTGCTCCGAGCAGCCGTTAGCTGCTTGTTTTTCCGCATAAAACGTTCGTTTTTGTCAGCTGACAAATCGACGTCCCCATGACTCGTGAACGAGGCCGGCAATTTCAGCATTCACTGCATCCAACGATTCCATCGCACGGTCATACGTGCCTCTATTCATGGATGCCCGATCGACTTCGTACAGAGTTTGCTTGGTAATTCCGGCATCTGAAACCGCCGTCGACTTCACCATCTGGTTCTTTAGTATGAACTCGTTGAACATCGTGGACATAAAGCCGACCATCTGGGCTTGCGGAACATCGGTCGGCTCGTAGCGCGTAATCAAGTATCTGTACCAGGAGAGGTTCACTTCCGCACCAGCGGCACGGATCGGCTTTAGGATTCCACCAAGCATCAGAAGGAACTGACCCATCGACATCACGTCGAGCATCTGCGGATGGATTGTTATCAGAACACTTGTAGCTGCGGTCAGTGCGGTCAGCGTCAAATATCCGAGCTGCGGTGGACAGTCGACGACGACGACATCATAACGATCGTCGACCTCAGCCAAAGCCCGCGATATGCGGGTGAAAAACGTTTTGCCTTCATTAGAAGACTTATCAGACATCGCAAGCGGCGTGTCATATTCATACTCCTGCAAATCGAGGTTTGCAGGGACAATGTCCAATCCAGGAAAATTAGTGGTCTGGATGATCTCCGAGATCGGCTTTCTCGCACCATCATAGCGAATGGCATCATAGATGGACGCGATCTGATCGAGCTCCGGTTGGAAGCCGTGCAGAGACGAAAGGGATGCTTGAGGGTCGAGGTCTACGGCAAGGACGCGATGCCCCGTCAATGCCAGGTACTGCGCTAAATGCGCGGCGGTCGTGGTTTTCCCCGAGCCCCCTTTGAAGTTGACTACAGCAAGCACCTGCAGCTTTTCACCGCCGCGCCGGTGGGGAACATACATGCGGTTGTCGGATCGACCGTGCGTATCCAGATATTGACGCAGTTCCAACATCTGTTCGGCGGTGTAGGAGCGACGACCGGAGGACGATGTTTGAGGGGAGGGGCCCTTTCCGTCCAGATGCAGCTTTTTCAATGTGCTCTGCGATACGCCGACATAGGTCGCGACCTCCGCCAGCGAGAAGCTTCGCAATGTCTTTTTCGCGTTGGGCGGGAATCGTTGTACGCTAAGTAGGTGCAGCTTTTTCGAGATCAAATCACCCTGTTCTAGGATTTGATCTTCAAAGTGCATCGGCATCTTAAGCGAAGCCATCGAATTAGCGTTCATTGTCAGAAATCTTTCAGATAACGGTTTTCGGCCCGATATTGCCACTGAACCGTTATTATGTCCGATTCTCGCGGGCCGGCAAGGAAAATGCGGCTAATAAACTGTTAATAGCCGGGACGCCCCTTGACCTATGGTTAACGCCGCCATCTGTATTTCCCTTGCAAATCCAATCTGTTACCGCTCCGAGTCACAACGTTCGTTGCATATTTGTTCACTGGTGATTCCTACAACTAAGGGAATAACACGCGAGATCAGATCAGCGCGTTGTCGCCCAAAACCGCGCGCGACTCACCAAAATACCTTGTAGGATTCTACAACTGCCCAGCCATTCTAATCCGTGCTGATCTTTGTCGATAAATTTAAGCGACGGAGATCAGTATGAAGGTTGTTGCGATATCGACCAGACATGGGCTTCCTGCACAGCACCTTCTCGAAGCACATCATCGACTTCGAGCTCAAGTGTTTTCAAATCGGTTGGGTTGGGAGGTCGGTGTTCTTGACGGCCGGGAAGCGGACGTCTTCGACGCTCTCCAGCCGACTTACATACTCGCCGTATCGGACAGCGCTCGTGTGGCAGGATGCGCTAGACTCCTGCCGGCCATGGGTCCGACGATGGTGACCCATGTCTTTTCGTCACTGCTAACGCATGGACACCTAAACGCCCATCCAAGTATGATCGAAAGCTCCCGTTTTTGCGTGGACACAACCTTGGTCGATCTTCGCGGAGGAGGCCTCGTCCACGAGGCCACTTTGACCATGTTCGCAGGCATCATCGAATGGTGCATCGCAAATGGGTACACGGAGCTCGTCACGGTGACCGATCTTCGATTCGAGCGGATCCTTGCACGCGTTGGGTGGCACCTATCGCGATTGGGCGAACCAAAGAACATTGGCAAGACAATTGCCGTCGCGGGCACCTTACCGGTGAACGCCGAGACATTCCTGAGGCTTCGTCCATCCAGTTACCGTTCTGAATTCATCTCCCCAGATGGGCAGCGGAAAAGGAGAAATCCATGAACCAGCTCCGCTCTCACCACCGGCTTGTCTGCAAACTTCAAGACGCGCTCGGCCATAAGCTGTGCGCCGCATTGGAAGACGTGGATGTGATCGAAATAATGCTCAATCCGGACGGAAAGCTCTTTATTGAGCGCCTCGCTCACGGCGTTGCGGCGGCCGGCGAAATGTCCCCCGTCGCCGCGGAAACGGTGATCGGAATTGTGGCGCATTTCCTTCAGTCCCAGGTAGACACGAAGCAACCGATCATCTCCGGCGAGCTCCCGATAGGTGGGCACCGCTTCGAAGGCCTTTTACCACCAGCGGTCGCCAAGCCAGCCTTTACGATCCGCCGCCGTGCCCCACGCCTAATTCCGCTGGAAGAATATGTGCGGTCAGGCGCGCTGACGGGATGCCACGCCTTAATGATCCGAAAGGCGATTTCCAAAAGGCGAAACATCATCGTATCCGGGGGCGCCGGTTCTGGCAAAACGACGCTTGCGAACGCGTTGATCGATGAGATCGTCAAATTCGCCCCCGAAGACCGTTTGGTGATCCTCGAAGATACCGCCGAAATTCATTGTTCGGCCGAGAACGCCGTTCTTCTGCATACCAGCGATACCGTTGATATGTCACGATTGCTGAAGAGCACGATGCGACTGCGCCCCGACAGGATTGTCGTCGGCGAAGTCCGCGACGGTGCCGCGTTGACTCTGCTGAAGGCGTGGAACACCGGTCATCCCGGAGGCGTTGCGACAATTCACTCGAACACCGCCATGTCGGCCCTCCGCCGCTTTGAACAATTGACCGCAGAAGCAAGCCAGCAGCCGATGCACGAGGTTATCGGTGAGGCAGTCGACCTCATCATCTCCATTGAACGGACACCGCGCGGGCGACGGGTTCGAGACGTCATCCACATCGAACGGTTCGCGGAGGGCCAATACCAGATCGGTTCAGACCAACTCGATGAGGAAGAGGAGGCCCGTCATGTCGCGTAAGCCTTCGCTCGCCAAGGTCACATTCTCTGTCCTAACGACAGTTCTCGCTTCGCTTGATCCGGCACTCGCCAGTTCGGGCGGTGGCGGACTGCCCTGGGAAGGACCACTGCAGCAGATTCAAGAGTCGATCACCGGACCTGTCGCAGGATACATCGCACTTGCGGCTGTCGCCATAGCCGGCGGCATGCTCATATTTGGTGGGGAGTTGAACGACTTCGCGCGGCGACTTGTATACGTGGTTCTCGTCGCCGGCATTCTGCTCGGTGCCACGACCATTGTGGGCCTGTTCGGCGCGACTGGAGCTTCAATTGGCCTGACGAGGGAGCTGGTCGCCTCGGACGGCTTCCAAGGCGCAGGAGTGACAAATGGCTGAGTCCGCGTCCGGTCTGCAGCGGAACCGCATCCACCGCGCGCTGTCGCGCCCGAACCTTCTGGTGGGCGCGGACCGGGAACTGGTGCTGATCACCGGCTTGGCCGCAGTCATCCTCATCTTCGTCGTTCTTACGATCTATTCGGCGCTCTTCGGCGTTGGCGTCTGGATTGTCATCGTCGGGCTCTTGAGAATGATGGCAAAGGCCGATCCGCTCATGCGACAGGTCTATGTCCGCCATATCTCGTACAAGCATTACTACAAGGCGACCTCCTCGCCGTGGCGCCGGTATTGAGAGGAACGCATGGTCGCTCTCAAACGCTTCCGGGCCCCCGACCCATCCTTTGCTGATCTCGTCCCCTATGCCGGCCTCGTCGACAATGGTGTTCTCCTGTTGAAAGACGGAAGCCTGATGGCCGCCTGGTATTTTGCGGGACCAGATTCAGAGAGCGCCACGGCCCTCGATCGCAACGAACTGTCGCGCCATATCAATACAATCCTCTCGCGGCTCGGGAGCGGCTGGATGATCCAGGTCGAGGCAGTTCGCATCCCGACATTCGACTATCCGTCGGATAATCGTTGTCACTTTCCCGATCCTGTAACTCGCGCGATCGACGCCGAGCGGCGGGCGCATTTCGCCCGCGAACAGGGGCATTTCGAGAGTAAACACGCGCTGATCCTGACCTATCGGCCGCTCGAATCCAAAAAAACGGCGCTCAGCAAATACATCTACTCGGACGAGGTGAGCCGCAAGAAGACCTATGCCGACACGGTGCTGTTCATTTTCAAGAACGCGGTCCGCGAGATCGAGCAGTATTTCGCCAATACGCTTTCGATCCGTCGCATGGAAACGCGGGAGGCTCTCGAGAGGGGAGGGGCGCGGGTTGCCCGCTACGACGAACTGCTCCAATTCGTTCGCTTCTGCATCACTGGTGACAACCATCCGATCCGGCTGCCGGATGTGCCCATGTTTCTCGACTGGATCGCGACCGCCGAGCTTGAACATGGGCTGACCTCAAAGGTTGAAAGCCGCTTCCTCGGTGTCGTCGCGATCGACGGCCTGCCGGCCGAGAGCTGGCCGGGGATCCTCAACAGCCTCGATCTCATGCCGCTAACCTACCGCTGGTCGTCGCGCTTCATTTTTCTCGACGCGCAGGAGGCCAGACAAAAACTGGAGCGGACCCGCAAGAAATGGCAGCAGAAGGTGCGCCCATTCTTCGACCAGCTTTTTCAGACGCAGAGCCGTTCGCTTGATCAGGACGCCATGAACATGGTCGCCGAGACAGAAGAGGCTATCGCCCAGGCTTCGTCGCAGTTGGTCGCATACGGCTATTACACGCCCGTCATCGTTCTCTTCGATCACGATCGTGAAGGACTGCAGGAAAAGGCAGAGTCCATCCGCAGACTTATTCAGGCGGAGGGCTTCGGGGCGCGCATCGAAACGCTCAACGCCACCGATGCCTACCTCGGCAGCCTACCGGGCAATTGGTATTGCAACATCCGCGAACCGCTGATCAATACCAGCAACCTTGCCGATCTCATTCCGCTCAACTCTGTCTGGTCGGGCTCCCCTGTCGCGCCGTGCCCGTTCTMCCCGCCGAATTCACCGCCACTGATGCAGGTGGCGAGCGGGTCGACGCCGTTCCGGCTGAACCTACATGTCGACGACGTCGGTCACACACTCATTTTTGGGCCGACCGGTTCGGGCAAGTCGACGCTGCTTGCACTAATCGCCGCGCAGTTCCGGCGCTATGAACGCGCCCAGATCTTCGCCTTTGACAAGGGGAACTCTCTCCTTCCGCTGACCCTTGCCACCGGAGGTGATCACTATGAGATCGGTGGCGACGCTCAAGAAGAGGCGAAGGCGCTGGCCTTCTGCCCGCTGTCGGACCTCTCCAGCGACAGTGATCGCGCATGGGCCGCGGAATGGATCGAGATGTTGATCGCGCTGCAGGGCGTGACCATCACCCCGGACCACCGCAATGCGGTCTCTCGCCAGATTGGCTTGATGGCCAGTGCAGCGGGCCGATCTCTCTCGGACTTTGTAAGCGGCGTACAGATGCGCGAGATCAAGGACGCGCTCCATCACTACACCGTCGATGGTCCCATGGGCCAGCTTCTCGATGCTGAGAAAGACGGACTGTTGCTTGGCTCATTCCAGACCTTTGAGATCGAAGAGTTGATGAACATGGGCGAGCGGAACCTCGTACCTGTTCTCACCTATCTGTTCCGCCGCATCGAAAAGCGCCTCGATGGCTCACCGAGCCTCATCGTCCTAGACGAAGCCTGGCTGATGCTCGGCCATCCGGTCTTCAGGAGCAAGATCCGAGAGTGGCTGAAGGTGCTGCGCAAGGCGAACTGCGCGGTGGTATTGGCCACGCAATCCATTTCCGATGCTGAGCGTTCCGGCATCATCGACGTGTTGAAGGAATCCTGCCCCACGAAAATTTGCCTGCCGAACGGCGCCGCAAGTGAGCCTGGGACCCGCGAGTTCTATGAGCGGATTGGCTTCAACGAGAGACAGATCGAGATCGTTTCGAATGCGATTCCTAAGCGAGAATATTACGTCGCAACGTCCGAAGGCAGGCGGCTCTTCGACATGTCGCTCGGCCCCGTGGCGCTCAGTTTCGTTGGCGCATCCGGCAAGGAAGACCTGAAGCGCATCCGCACGCTCAGTTCCAAACACGGCCGCGACTGGCCGATCCACTGGCTACGAACGAGAGGAGTTCAGGATGCCGCAGCGCTGCTCAACCTCGAATAAATTGCTCACTGGCCTGGCGGCTGTCGCATTGATGGCCGGCACTGTCGTGCCCGCAAATGCTGGAACTGCCACGGGTGCCGCCACCGAGTGGACGCAGGTCCTCAATAATGGCGAGCTGGTCGCTTTGGTCGGGAAGTCCGGCGAGCAGATCCAGAACCAGCTCACCCAGATCAGCCAGCTCGCACAACAGATCGAAACGCAGCTGAATATCTACCAAAACCTCCTCCAGAACACGGCGACGCTTCCGTCGCATATGTGGGGGCAGGTCGAAAGCGATCTCAACCAGCTGCGCAGCATCGTCGACCAGGGCCAGAGCATCTCGTTTTCCATGGGCAATGCGGATGATGTGTTGCAACAACGTTTTCAGAGCTACTCAAGCCTTAAAACCAACCTGCCAGACAATTCGTCGTTTTCTACCACCTATCAGTCCTGGTCCGATACGAACCGGGACACGATCGCCAGCACGCTGAAGGCGGCGAGTCTGACGGCCGAGCAATTCGATAGCGAGGAAGGCACGATGTCCTCGCTGCGGTCCATGTCCGAGACCGCCGACGGGCAGATGAAAGCCCTGCAGGTCGGGCATGAGATCGCCGCGCAACAGGTCGCCCAGATTCAGAAGCTTCGCGGCCTCGTCTCGCAGCAAATGACGATGATGGGCACCTGGCTCCAGACCGAACAGACCGACAAGGACCTTGCGCAGGCGCGGCGTGAGAAATTCTTCAGCGGGACTGCCCCTTCCACCTCCGGCGGCGAAAAGATGAAAGTCGAGTGGTAAGCACATGACAACAATATGTCTTCGGCGGCTCCGCACCGCGATGGTGATTGCCACCTTCTGCATGCTGGCAGCACAGCCGGCAGTCGCCCAAGAAGGTTCAGTGCTGACCTCATTACAGAGCCAGATCACCACGGCCGCAAAGGGGTGGGAAACTACTGTCATGGATGCGGCGAAATCCTTGTTCTGGATCCTCGCGACAATCGAGATTGGCATCGCCGCCGTCTGGCTCGCATTGCAGGCAGCTTCGCTAGACAGCTGGTTTGCCGAGCTTGTCCGGCGGATCATATTCGTCGGCTTTTTTGCCTTCGTTTTGGGACAGGGGCCGGCCTTTGCGAAGGCAGTGGTGGATAGTTTGTTTGAGATTGGGGCTGGAGGCGGCACGGCCTCCCCAGCAGACGTCTTCAATGCTGGACTCGCCGTCGCAACGAAGATGTCGGAAAAGATACAGTTCGGTCTTTTTGAGGACAACGCGTTGGCGATCTCGGCTGCTTTTGCAATGGTCGTCGTCGTCATCTCATTCTCGCTTGTCGCCGCGATTTTCGTGTCGGTCATGGTTGAGATGTATATCGGCCTTCTTGCCGGTATGATCATGCTGGGGCTTGGCGGCTCGTCCTATACAAAGGATTTCGCGGTCCGATATTTGGTCTACGCCTTCTCGGTCGGAATGAAACTCATGGCGCTCGTCATGATCTCGCGTATCGGATCAGAGGTGCTGATCGGGTTGGCAGACCAGCCCGACATTGGCGACCAGTTCCAGACTGCGCTTGCGATCGCTGGTATCGCTGTCGTGGTCTTCATTATCGCCATCTACGTCCCGAACATCATGCAGGGTGTTGTTCAGGGCGCGTCCGTCTCGGGCGGAATGGAGGCAATAAGGCACGGTGGTCAGGCCGCATCGTTTGCGACAGGAGCAGGGTTCCTCGCGGCGGGCGCTGCCGGGGCGGGATTTGCGGCGGCTCAAACCGCGCGCGCCGCGGGGTCATCCGTCGCAGGCGCAATGCTGCGGGGTTTCGGCGCAGGGATCGGCTCGGCAGGAAAAGCGGCGGGCTCGGCTACCAAGGAGAAGGCCATCGGCTCTCCCGGTGCCTACGCCGGGTCTATCCTAGGCCTTGCTAACGCCAAGCTGGATCAGGCGCGCAGTGGGCACAGCGGACCAAAGCCACTTCCCGAACTTAAAGACTAATAGCAATCAGAAAGTGATCGATCGATGGCAGCGAAACGCGCTCCCGAAAACCCGTATCTTGCCGCGCGCCAGGAATGGAATGAGCGATACGGCTCCTATGTGCAGGCCGCGGCCGCATGGCGCATCGTCGGCATACTGGGTCTGACCATGGCCGTGATCGGCTTCGGGTACGCGATATACCTAAGCACGCAGGTGAAGCTGGTGCCTTATATCGTCCAGGTCGACAAGCTCGGCACCTCGGTCACCTCAGGGTTCCCCGAGCAGATCGAATACGCGGATGTGCGGGTGGTGCGCGCCACGCTTGGCAACTTCGTAACGAGCTTCCGCAGCGTCACACCGGATGCCGTAGTGCAAAAGCAATATATCGATCGAACCTATGCGCTTCTGCGAGCTTCCGATCCCTCGACCCAGAAGATCAATGACTGGTTCCGCAGCAATTCGCCGTTCGAAAAGGCGAAGTCGTCGACGATCGCCATCGAGGTCAACAACATAGTGGCGCTCTCCAATCAGACTTATCAGATCGACTGGACCGAATACGAACGGGACCGGAAGGGCAAGGAAACCGGGACGCGCCGGTTCCGCGGAATCGCGACGGTTGCGCTTACCGCGCCGCAGGACGAGGCGACCATCCGCCTCAATCCGATCGGCCTCTACGTTAGGGATTTTGACTGGACGGCACAGCTTTGAGGGCAGGGGATTTGACATGCACAGAACAGCACTAATTGCAGCCACCGGCTGCTTGGCGGGACTCGTCTTTGTGGGCGGCGCTGAGGCGCAGACCATGACGGCAAATGAGGTGAATGGCACGACCATTTCCAGGAAATGGCGCGTCGCGCCCGGACTGGTGACGGCAGGCTCCGATGGCAAGGTCACCTTTCTCTTCGGCGAAACCCAGCCGTCCGTTGTCTGCTCGCCCTTGCAGGTCTGCGATATCGAACTCCAGAGCGGCGAGATCGTCCGCGATGTTCTCGTTGGAGATACTGTTCGCTGGAAGGTGGAGCCTGCCACCTCCGGTGCAATCGGCGGCCAAGCGATCCATCTGATCGTCAAGCCGTCGGAAGTAGGTCTTGTCACCTCGATGGTGGTCACGACGTCGCGACGCACCTATTACATCCAGCTCAAGTCACATCCGAGCCAGTACATGGCACGCGTCGGCTTCGAATATCCGGAGGACGTCTCGACCAAGCTCGCCGACATCAATTCCCGGCTCGAGACCGGCGGCATTCCCGGGGCGGCACCCGACAAACTGAACTTCTCATATTCCGTGAGTGGCTCGGCACCTTGGAAGCCGACGCGGGTCTATTCGGATGGCGTGAAAACCTACATCCAGTTTTCGAAGTCGATCTCAGGTCAGGATGCACCGGTGCTGGTCGTGATCCACGGCGGCCAGAGCCGCATCGTCAATTACCGAATGAAGAACGACTTGATGATCGTCGATTATGCCGTCGACGAGGCGATCCTCGTCTCCGGCGTCGGCTGGCGCCAGCAGAAGATTACCATTCGGCGAGGAGGCTAAGCTATGCACAAGCTTCTCGTCATCATCATCAGCGGCTTTCTCACCGCATGCCAAACTGCTGGGGATGGGTCTGACGCCAGGTCAAACGCCGCGCCGGTCTCCGGGCCCGCCGCAAGTGCCATCGCCGCCGACATGGCAAGCCGGCTCGCCGAGCAGATCAGTCCCGTGAGGTCGACGACAATCAAGATGGAAAGGGACACATCGGAGTTTGCGGCGGCACTCGAGGCGGCCCTCAAGGGCTCTGGCTACACCGTTCTAACCGACGGCAAAGTTGGAAAGGACGTGAAACCGGTCGAGCTCACTTACGCGATCGATGGCACTCAAGATCAGGTGCTCGCGCGGCTGTCAACACCGTCCATTACCCTTGGCCGCGCATACAAAGCAACGGCCGCCGGTGCGACGCCGGCAAGTCCGCTCTCCATCATGCAGCGTAATTGAGGGGAAAGGTATGATCCAATCGCTCCAGCTCGGCCCTTCAAAGCAAGCCGACGATCCGAAAGGAATGCGCCGCCTCAATCGGCTGCCAATTATTACCGCAACCGTCCTCATCGCGCTATTCTTCGGCGTGGTCGTGATCGGCCTATCGTGGCGAGGACTTCCCTTCAACTGGAGCTACGATATCGACAGCAACTTGAATACACCGGCGACGAACTTCGGTGACCAGCTCAAGCGCGGCATCAGTGACGGCATCATCGGCGAGCCAGGTGAGCGCGAAGTGCTCCAGCCAACACCCACCGTCGAGCAGAAGGTGGAGAAGGGAGCACCTGTTATAGACCGCCGGCCTACGGAACGGCAAGAAAGAGGCCCGCAGCTCGAATCAGAGGAGGAATGGCGAGCCCGCCTAAAGCGGGAGCAGGATGAACAATATATCCGTGAAGCTCAGCGCCAGCGGATGGCTCACCTGCAGGCGCGGGCAACCGCTTTGGACTCGCCTTTGAAGGTGGATATTTCTGATGTCGAGAAGGCCGCTAAAAGTTCCACAGACGCCGGTCGTCAGACTGCGACGACGACAGCCAACAATGCTTCTGATCTCTACACCGCCGCATCGAAATCCGGGCTGACGGCCCAGAACGTCGACCCGAATGCCCAAAGTTCGAAGGAGGATTTCTTCAATCAGGACATCAAGGATCTTGGCTATTTGCCGAATAAGGTCGTGCCGCAGATGTCGCCGTATGAGCTGAAGCGCGGCTCGGTCATTCCAGCCACGTTGATCACAGGTCTCAACTCAGACCTTCCGGGCCGGATCATCGGGCAGATCAGCCAGAATGTCTATGATAGCGCCACCGGCTACCGGCTCCTGATCCCGCAGGGAGCCAAGTTGTTCGGCCGTTACGATTCCAAGGTTTCCTTTGGCCAGGACCGCGTGCTCGTCGTCTGGACCGATCTGATCTTCCCGAATGGCTCGACGCTGCAAATCGGCGGCATGGCTGGGACCGATGGGGCAGGTTATGGCGGGTTCAAGGATAAGGTCGATCGGCATCTCTGGCGCACGTGGAGTTCGGCAGCACTTGTCGCGATACTCGGAACCGGCATCGACATGTCGATGCCCGAAAGCACGACGCTTGCCACCCAGGACACGGCCTCCGATGCCGCCAGACGGAATTTTGCGGACACCTTCGGTCGCGTTGCCGAGCAGACGATCTCGAAAAACTTGAACGTTCAGCCGACAATCCAAATCCGGCCGGGATACGAGTTCAATGTCTTGGTCGATCAGGATATCGTCTTCCCCTCTACGTACAGCAGTCAGTGATACAGCATCAGAAGAGATCTTTGTTTAACTTCATCTCTTGGTCAGAAGGTTTGATTGCGAAATAGAGGTGAATAGACGTTTGCGCGGGTGAGCGCAGATCTGTATCACTTCCGAAGGAGCGGGGGCGCCTTCACGTACAACAGAAAGGAGACAGGTCTGTGGATCCAGCCTTAAGCGCTCTCATTGACATGGTTGAAGCCTCATACGATGAACGGATGATCAAACGCGGGCTCAAAGGGTTCGTTCATTCGTGCGGATTTCAATTCTTTGCATATCTGCAAACGGAAGGCCTTAGCGCCCGCGCGCTCAGTTCCTATCCCGAGAAATGGCAGAAAATTTACCTAAGCAACCAATATTCTCGGGTGGATCCGGTCGTTACGGAAGCCAAACGCCGGATGGAGATGTTTTCCTGGGCGATCGATGACTGGCCGTCTCGTGGGAGCTCTGAGTTCAATCGTTTTCGGGATGAAGCGGTAGAACATGGCATTCGCAGTGGGGTGACGGTTCCCGTTCAAGGCAGTTTCGGCTCGATCATTATGCTGACATTCGCGTCCTCGGGGCATAAAGCTGATATTTCAAAATGTCAAAAGCAACTAAACCCGCTTCAGGCGGTGTTGGCAATTCACTATCGCCTGAAGATCATAGCTGCGTCGACGATCGTCGCACCCAGCCGGCTGCTTTCACCAAAGGAAGCGATGTGTCTTACGTGGGCGGCAAAGGGTAAAAAGGCTTGGGAGATTGCCATTTTAATGGGAATTACCCAACGAACAGTGCAACACCATTTCGATCGCGCACGCAAAAAGCTGAATGCCGCGACGATCCCTCAGCTCGTGGCAATCGCGAAGGACCGCGGTTTGGTTTAACCATCATTCGTTGTTTTCGGAGGGCACATCGGGAACATAACCAAGCGCATCGACGATTTCCGAGAGTTCTTCCTGCTGCGCTTCTGACTTCTTTTGACGATCGAGATACTCATCTTGCAGGCTCTTGAGCACGTCCCTGGAAGTCGAGGCGTTGGCGGTTGCAAGAGTCCACGTTTCGTAGACAGCTTCATCCGCGGCTAGAAGTCGGCGGTGCTCGCGGATCGCAGAAATTGCTAACGCTTTCAAATCGGCTTCTCGCATCGCTTTATAACGAGACTCTCTTTTGCCGCTTGTCTCGAATGAGACCTCGTTGTCCATCCGCTTCTCCTCTTACCTCGTTTGCGACCCGGCAAGGATCGAGACCTTCCGGTAGCGTATACGCTTTGCAGAATAGATCCCATCCTTCAGTAAGATGGGTGGCTACAAACTCGACAATTCATTGCTCGCAAGAAGAGGGCATCAGTGAACGCCTAATCACCCTGATTCGTATGAACATTCCATATCCGGAATACGGCTGTAGAGAATACTCCGTGGAGAAATACTCTGCAAGCCGCTGCTCTCTCCAGCATGGAGATTCGAGAGGTGTTTGCACGGAATCTGAAAGCCGCGCGTCAAGCCAAAGGCCTGTCGCAAGAAGAGCTCGCGTTTGAGGCAGGCATCGATCGAACTTATATCAGTTCTTTGGAGCGCAGTGTCTATAATGCAAGCATCGACGTTGTCGATCGCCTGGCGACGGTCTTAGGTGTTGAGGCGTCTGAACTGCTGAAACGTCGGCCTGAGACAAAAATTGAGCCACTGAGATGACGGGTACAGGGCTGGGAACCGAAAACAAGGCAAACAAGGACGCAATGCTCAGCGCGTCCTCAACCCCGAATGTCCGACAGGCTCTGGAGGAATTGCTATGCGGCCATAAAAGGTCATGCCATCCGGCGAACGTTCCGCGGTACCCTTTTTCGCCTGTGGCGTTGGCACTTTGGAATTGCCCTTCAACTTTTCGACGAGGATGATTATGCATGCCGGGGATGTTCCATCCGTCGCGCCGTTTCCGACGTAAGAAACTCGAGTGCTTATTTGCCTCCGATCCTCGAAAGATCGATCCGAATTCCGGCTTGGCCAATAACCTCATTCACCTTCGTCCGCATCTCGGGAGTGGTCGCGGTGGCTGGCGGTTCATCGACGGACCGCGCTTCGCTTTGCCGAGGCAATTCGATGGAGGCTCCTGGATCCTGCGCTTGAAACACACCGACGCCCTCGAACTCGCCGGCTTTCCACGCATAGAGCGCATCCTCGAAAATCTGGCGGAAGACGTCATCGCTCTTCGGATCGCCGTACCATTTGGCAACAATGCGCAGGACCTTGGCGAACATCGCCGTTCCCTTGCGCAGGTTCTGGCAAGCATCGACCAAATCCGTTTTGAGATCGGCCAGGTCCTTGACGCCCACACCGGCTGGAAACTGCGTCAGACCGACACGAACGACAGCGTTGCCGGCATATTGGCGCACGATGTCCATCGCCTCGTCGGGTGATCTGGCCTTGGGCACCAGGATCAACCGCCCTCCCGAGCGCACGGTCACCGCAAGGGGATCGGCAGAGCCCGCCGCCGCGACGAACTGCTCGACGATCGCGGGTTTCAGTGAAGGGTCGGCGCAGTCTTTGATAAGGGCGGCGTCGAGCATGGGACCTCCTCGGCATCAGGTGTTGAAAGAAAAAACGACTGGCCTGGAAAACAGCTTTGCCCAGGCGGCGGTGCTGGCGCGCTGGATGGCGACAATGGACGTGCCTTTGGTCCACCAGCCGTTGCCGACCGCAACGATCACGTCCGGACTGCCGAGCATCGATTGCAAGACCGGCCAGACGAGCAGTTGCTCGTAGCAGATCAGCACCGCCACCCGCCCGGAGCCGAGCGCGACGACAGGATTTGCAAAGATGTGCGCTTGCGCTCCGGCGTTGCCGCCGAAGAGCGGCTGCCAGGGCTGCCACATCGAGCCCGGAACCGGCATCCGTTCCCGGTAGAGGATCCGACTGCTATCTGCGGAGATTGCAACCACCACATTGTCGTATCCGGCCGCGTTAACGACTGCCGCGCCCGCGAGAACGGTCGTGTCATGCCCTGATAGCGCGCGGATCCAAAGCCGTTCGACCGTCGGCGTCCAGAAGCCCAACGTACTTTCAGGAAGGATGACGGTTCGAACACCGTCGGTCCCTCGTTCAAGCACCGTTGCAATTAGATCACGGTGGCGGGCCATGCTGGTGTCCCGCCCGACCGACGCACCCAATTCGAGATCGACGCCCCGCCAGGCTTCCGGTAGCTTCGGGTCCGTCCACGAAGCGGCGGACCAAAGCCAGAAGCCTATAAGGCCCATGGCGACAGTTGGGCAGAGGCGGGAAACGAGGCCCGCCAAGCCGGCTGTCGTGACGGCCAGTCCCCACCATCCCCATCCCGGAAACAACACGCCTGCGGCCGTGATGGGATGCGCCCAGCCGGTAATGCCGAAAGGGGGAACCACCATCAGTACGGCCGCCAGGACGTAGCGGCCCGGACGAAGGCCAACCTCCTTCGTCCACAGGAGCGCATGCGCCGCGACAAAGCTGGCCGAGGCAGCCAGCCACAGCAGCAGGCCCGGCCAGATATCCGCAGCATAGAAGGTGGCCACGCCTTGCGGCAGGCCGCGCGACGCCGACAGGAAATATGCTGCGGAAACCAAGGTTGCCGTCTTTTTCGTTCTCGACAGCGACCAGAGGACGGGAAAGCCGAGCGCCACCGGCAACAACAGCACGTGGCCGCTCCATGCCACCGATCCGACGCCGACCGAGGCGATGATAAGCAGCGTTGGCCAAACCCAGTCATGGCGCATAGGTCAGCACCTCACGCGCCAGACCGAGAATGCCGGATGTCGGCACAGGCCCGAAATAACGGGAGTCGAACGAGCCGGCGAAGGCCGAATGCAGGAAGACCTCACCGCCCGGTACCACGCCGCCCGAAAACCGTGTCAGCGGCCGACCTTCTCCGTCTTTTTCGGCGACAGTGGAAGCACGAACCAGGCGCCCATCGACCGTCACCTCGTTGGCGATCTCGACGCGCTGGCCGGCGACCGCGACCACCGACTTGATGAGCGGCGCGAGATGACCGGGGCAAAGTCCGGAGCGGAGATAGCCGCGCGCCCTCGCTTCGTGCATGGCGGCTGTGTCCGGTGGGCAGATGAACACCAGGTCGTCCACACCAGGCGAACGGTCGAGCGGGACAATCTGCCAGAGGCCAAGTGGCTCGCTCGGCGTAAGATTGATGCGATAGCTGCCTAATAGACCGGCCAGTCCGATCACTGCGATGGCGGCAGCAGAAACCGATGAAGTGACGGCAGCTTGTTTTCGCTGCGCCATGGCTCGCTCGCGTGTTCGACCCGGACGCGTCATTTGAGCGAGAGCCCCTGGCTCTTCGTTTGCCGCAGCGTCTCGGCCTGCTTCAACGCCTCGGTCGTGCGCTCATGCGCGGAAAGTTGCTGCACCGTTCGCATCGTGCTCCAGGCCGATTGCACTTCCGCCTTCTGCCCGGCAGACATGCTCGAGGTCACCGACTGGAAGGTCTGACCTGTCATGTCTTTGGCGGCGAGCGGTAGGAAGGTGCGTTCCCCGAAACGTTCCGATACGGCTCTCGCAAAACCTTCGAGTTCGGCTTTCACCATTTTGTCGGCGAGCGCGTTTTCGAGTCCTGCGGGAAGGTCGTTGCGATCGATGGCGTCACGGACGCGTTCGAGCGTCTGCTTTGCCGCCGGCGACAGCGCCGGGATGTCGAGAGAGATCTTCATGCGGACGGCGCGCTCCTCGGCGTCATATTTGTGTTCCGCCTCCGTGCGCTGCCGCAGATAGCGTTCCAGGTTTCGGGCAAGCGCCGGCGCATTGGTGACGGCCCTCTCATGGGCCTGCTTGTCGGCGCGGCCGGCAAGGATCCCGGTCTTGCCTTTCAGCGCACCAAAGGTCTCCGGCTCGGAACCGATCTTGGTGATCGTCGATTTCGCCGCCGCTTCGTTTCTCAGCATCGCATCGACGTTGACAGCCTTGAACGCGTCTTCCGGCTGAGCGTAGACGAGATGGAAGCGCGCTGAGACTTCCTCCCATTGCTTCTTCAAGCCGGCGTCCGCTGCAAGCAGGTCCTCGACGACCTGTTCCAGCGATTTTGGGAACGTGGTGATGCCCGATACCATGGGTTTTGCCTCCTGCATGCTGTGCGATTGACTGGTCTTGGCCGCGCCGGCGGACAGACCAAGCCTGCGGGCGATTGCCGCCAGACGAGCGCCAAGCGCGGCGAGCTTCGACTTTTGCCGGACGGTCCATTCGATCCGGTCGCGAACGACAGTGCGTGCGACGTTAACGAGGTGAAGGCCACGGGCGTCGGCGAAGCGAAGGGCTTGGGCGTAGAAGCGGCCACTCGCATAATCGAGCGTCGTTTCCTTGGCTTGTCTGCGCGACAGGATCGGGATCAGGCCGCCTGCCTTGGCGAAAGATCGGCGGCCGTGGTAGAGACCGAAGTCCTCTCGGTGACGGGTCATGGCCACGTAAGTGAGATGGCGGTCGAGAGAGAGGGAAGCCAGCACCTTCACCCTATCGACGGTGGCACCCTGGCTCTTATGGATCGTGGTGGCATAGCCGTGATCGAGATTGGCGTAGAAGCGTTGTTCGACCGTGACCTGGCGGCGGTGTTCGCCGTCTCCGACTTCCGCGACAATACGCCCGGGCGTCGCGTCCACGACCTTCGCCAGCATACCGTTCTTGACGCCGAGCGAGCCCTCGTTCTTCAGGAACACGATCTGGTCGCCGGCCGCGAATTTTCGGTGCCCGTCTTCGGTCCGGAAGGCGAAACCGTCGGCGACGAGACCGCGTTCGACGAGCTTTGCGCGAGCCATGCCGTTGAGCATGCGCACGTCTCTTCGCAAGTGCGCAAGAATGAGGCTCGACCTTTGCGGATCGTAGTCGCGGTTCCAATCGGCAATCAGCGCCTGCACGGCATCGGCCTTGAGATCGGCTCCGCTGACGCGGCCCTGGGCGCGATAGGCTTCGACGGCTCTGCCGATATTGCCGCGGGCCAGATCGAGCGACGCCTCGCGCATCCACTGTTCACGCTGGCGGTAGATGTTTTCGAGTTCGCCATAGCCGATGCGGTCGGCAATGGCGCGGAAGGCAGCGCCGGCTTCGATCGGCTGGAGCTGTTCCGGATCTCCGACAAGCACGAGTTTGGCGCCGGCCTTGGTCGCCGCTTCGACAAACAGCGCCATCTGCCGCGACGACACCATGCCCGCTTCGTCGAGAACGAATACGGTTTTGTCGTCCAGCTGATTGCGGCCTTGGTTCCAGCGCAGTTCCCATGATGACAGCGTGCGGGAGAGAATGCCGGCTTCCTTCTCCAGGCCCTCGGCGGCCTTGCCCGCAAGCGCCCCGCCGACGACGCGATAACCGGCCGCTTCCCAGGCTTCGCGCGCCGCCTTCATCATCGTCGTCTTGCCGGCGCCTGCACGTCCGATCACCGCAGCGATGCGCTCGCCGCCGGTAACATGTGCGATCGCCGTCTTCTGCTCGTCCGCCAGGCGCAGGTGGCGGGCGAAGGTGGCTTCGCGCACAGCGTCCGCAACGCCGTGAGAAGAGCGTTGAGCCAGCCAGATCGCCCGGTTGGCCATCTCTGCTTCCAGCCGGACGAGGTCCCGCGTCGTGTATTTCGTCGGCACGCGTAGGCCGCCTGAAAACTCGATCCGCTCGCGTTCGAGCCGGAGCGTTTCGGGGCTCTGCAGGATCCTTGCCATCAGACTTTGGAAGAGGCCAGCGTCGTCTATGTAGCGGTGGAGGATCTTGGCAACGTCGCGTTCGTCGAAGACGCTCTTCTCCCGCGTGATCAGGTCGAGCACGAGCTCGGGACGGCGCTGAATGCGGCGGGCGTTTTCGGCCCGGCGCTCCTCCTGCAGCTCCAACCGCTCCAGCGAAGGGGCCCGCTCGGCTTCCGCCGACTTGCGCTCGATCGCCTTGGCGCCGACACCGAGGTGGATGGTTGGCGTCAGATTGATCCCCTGCTTCTCGAAGGAATGGCCGTCGACGCGGAGATCGAGGCCGGCGCGCGCCAGGTGCCGGTTCTGACAGGCGAACCAGCCGTCACGAAAGGCATTGAAATCGTCGAGGCTGCCGGCCCAGAGCTCGTAGACGATCTTGCCGGCATCGTTGCGCACTGGCTTGCCGCCAGGGCCGGTCACTGCAACCTTCTTGGCGCCGAACCCGTCTTCGGTCAGCGGCCGGAGCGTCGTCATCAGGTGCACATGCGGATTGCCGGGTGCATCGTGATAGACCCAGTCGGCGATCATGCCCTTCGACGTGATGTGACGCTCGATAAAATCCCGCACCAGTTCGATGTTCTGCTCGCTTGAGAGCTCCATCGGCAGCGCAACGGTCACATCCTTTGCAAGCTGGGCATCGACGCGTTTCTCGAAGATTTCGACACTGTTCCAGAACGCTTCCGACGCGCCGGAGACGGATCGGTCGGCAATCATCGTCCGCAGCCATGACGGCGCATCGGCAGGGATGACGAACTCCTCGTGCAGCAAGCCCTGCTTGCGGGTGTAGTCGATCGTGCGGGCCTCCCGCTCGTACTCCATCTTGGCGCAATGCCGATAGGCCGCCGACAGCACAGCGCTGCGGCCGGAGCCGCGGGCGACGATGCTGACGGAGAAATGAGGAACGGCCACGGCGGAATTCTCTCCCGATTCCGAGCAAAATCAACATGTTCGCCAGCGAGATCGGCTCCGCCAGGCGCTCTCAAAAGAACGTCGCGCCAGCGACGTATAATTGCGCCCTTCGGATGCCGCTCTTGTCGAGCGGCCGGGATCATCCACGAAAGCATCGCCCTTGGCGATTGTAGGATTCACAGTAGTGCGTTCCGCACCGACATCCGGAAGATGGGGTCCGAAAGACAAGCTTTCGCACCCAAGGAGACATCCGGACATGAAGAAACCATCCTCGAAAATCCGCGACGAAATCGCCAGGCTCCAGGAGCAATTGAAGCTCGCCGAGACCCGGGAGGCCGAGCGCATCGGCCGGATCGCGCTTAAAGCCGGGCTCGGTGAGATCGAGATCGACGAGGGTGAACTGCAGGCAGCATTCGAGGATCTGGCGAAACGCTTTCGCGGAGGCAAGGTCCGTTCGACCGGAGGGAAGGGGGCAAGCGGCGCAGGCGAGGGCAGCGCGCCCGCCGCGCAGAACCCGCCTGGTACGGCTGAGGGCAGGACTGGCGAGGCTTGAGCGGATGCGAAGATCCACGACATCAGATGCCCGCAAGAAGGACACGCGCGAAAAGATCGAGCTCGGCGGCCTGATCATCAAGGCGGGGCTGCGCTACGAGAAGCGCGCGCTGCTGCTCGGGCTCCTCATCGATGCCGCCGCGCGCCTGAAGGGAGACGCACAGGAGCGCTCACGGCTCGCCGCACTCGGTGCTGAAGCGTTCGGAGAGAGAGATGACTAGGATCCTGCTGTTCGTAGCGCCATGCGCGTTGATGATGCTGATGGCCATCGGCATGACCGGGACCGAACTGTGGCTATCCCACTTCGGCAAGAGCGATGCCGCCCGGCAGATGCTCGGCCGTGCCGGCATCGCTCTGCCCTATGTCGCCGCGTCCGTCGTCGGCATCATCTTTCTGTTTGCGAGCGCAGGCTCCGCGCGGATCAGGACGGCAGGATGGGGCGTTGTCACGGGCGCGACAGCGACGCTCGTCCTAGCGGTCCTGCGCGAGGCATCGAGGCTCTCCGCGTATCTCGAACAAGTCCCGGCCGGCAAAACCGTCTTCAACTATCTCGATCCCGCGACGGCGATCGGGGCTGCTGCCGTGCTGATGTCGGCGCTGTTCGGCATGCGTGTGGCGATTGCCGGCAACGCGACATTCGCGAGGGCCGAACCGAAGCGCATCGTTGGGAAACGGGCGCTGCACGGCGAGGCCGACTGGATGAAACTATCGCAAGCCGAAAAGCTGTTTGCCGAGAGCGGCGGCATCGTCATCGGCGAGCGCTACCGGGTCGACCGGGATAGCATCGCGGCACCATCGTTTCGCGCCGACAGCGCCGCGAGCTGGGGAGCGGGCGGCAAGTCGCCGCTGCTTTGCTTCGACGGCTCGTTCGGCTCGTCGCACGGCATCGTGTTCGCCGGATCCGGCGGCTTCAAGACGACATCGGTCACGATCCCGACGGCGCTCAAGTGGGGTGGCGCGCTCGTTGTCCTCGATCCTTCGAACGAGGTTGCGCCAATGGTGTTGAAGCACCGTGGCGACGCCAACCGCGACGTCTTCGTGCTCGATCCGAAACACTCGGAAATCGGCTTCAACGCGCTCGACTGGATCGGCCGGTTCGGGGGAACGAAAGAGGAGGATATCGCCTCCGTCGCATCGTGGATCATGAGCGACAGCGGTGGCGCGCGTGGGGTCCGTGACGACTTCTTCCGCGCCTCGGCCTTGCAGTTGCTGACGGCTCTCATTGCCGACGTTTGCCTCTCAGGCCACACGACGGAAAACGACCAGACACTCCGGCAAGTACGCAAGAACCTGTCCGAGCCAGAGCCCCAACTGCGCCAGCGGCTGCATGAAATCTACGACGATTCGAATTCGGATTTCGTCAAGGAGAATGTCGCAGCCTTCGTCAACATGACGCCGGAAACCTTCTCGGGCGTATATGCCAACGCGGTCAAGGAAACGCACTGGCTGTCCTATCCGAACTACGCCGCGCTGGTCTCGGGAACTTCCTTTTCGACGAGCGATCTGGCGGACGGAAAGACGGATGTCTTCATCAACATCGATCTCAAGACGCTGGAGACGCATGCGGGCCTGGCGCGCGTCATCATCGGCGCGTTTCTGAACGCGATCTACAACCGCAACGGAGAGATGCAGGGAAGGGCACTGTTCCTTCTCGATGAGGTGGCGCGCCTCGGCTACATGCGCATCCTGGAGACCGCGCGCGACGCCGGCCGTAAGTATGGAATCACGCTGACCATGATCTACCAGTCGATCGGCCAGATGCGCGAGACCTATGGCGGCCGCGATGCGGCRAGCAAATGGTTCGAGAGCGCAAGCTGGATTTCATTCGCCGCGATCAACGATCCCGAGACTGCCGACTACATCTCACGCCGCTGCGGCATGACGACCGTCGAGATCGATCAGGTCAGCCGCAGTGTCCAATCGAAAGGATCGTCGCGCACGCGGTCGAAGCAACTCGCCGCCAGGCCGCTGATCCAGCCGCACGAGGTGCTGCGCATGCGGGCCGACGAGCAGATCGTCTTCACCGCCGGAAACGCGCCGCTCAGATGCGGACGCGCGATCTGGTTTCGGCGTGACGATATGAAGGGGTGCGTGGGCGCGAGAGCGTTTTCGAAAGCAGCGAACCCCGCAGAGAATTCGCCCGATCGGCCGGCGCGCAGCGCAGCGAGCAAGGCCGATCGAGAACAATGAAGAGTATCGGAGAAATCAGCGTGGGCGTCCGCCGAAGGGCGGGATTTCTGGAATTCTCGTCGTGCAAGGAGCGGGAAAAAGCGCAGCCGCAGGAGCCTCAACATAGTGGCCCACACCGGGGAGGCGGGACCGACTGCGCCCGCTCCTAAACTCCATCTGAGGCCGGCTTGTTCGTAAAGACAGAAGAAACCGGGCTCGACGTAGATTGATGCGAACAGCAGAGGACAGGCACGTGGCGAAATCGAATGTGGTGCCGTTGAGACCGCGGCGCAAATCCGGCCGCGGGAGCGATCGATATCGGCCGCAGCGAAAATTCCGAACTGGACAGAACGGCCCGCGCAAGTCGCTGATGGCGGTCATCTCAGCCATCATCATTGGAGCAGGCGGATGGTTTGCGTTTGCCGGCGCCGGCGATCTTTCTGGCATCTTAGCTTTGGCCAAGGCGCCGACAACGGATACGTCGCAGGCCACGTTTTCGTTGTGCGGCGAGAGCGTGCGAATGAACTGCGTCGTCGATGGCGACACTTTCTGGTTTGGGGGAGAAAAAATCCGCATCGCTGACATCGACACGCCGGAGCTCAGCCCACCGCGCTGCGAGGCGGAACGGATCAAGGGCGAGGCAGCGAAAGCGCGCCTGCTGGCGCTTCTGAACGCCGGCAAGTTCTCGTTGTCAGTAGGCTTGCGGGACGAGGACAAGTATGGCCGAAAACTCCGGACCGTTACACGGGAAGGGCGCTCGCTCGGCGACCGCCTCATCGATGAAGGTCTTGCCCGGCGCTGGGACGGCGCAAGACATGGATGGTGCGGGTGAGGGGCTGCGAGAGGATCGCACCTGGATGGGCGGAGACCGTTTTCGGGCACCGTGAGCATCGCGAATAGAGCCGTGCGCCGCAGGCGTCTCGCCCAAGAACCGTCGGCTTTGCACGACCGAGGCCCGATATCCATCTGTTGATAGTCACGTTAGCGCGCTCGTGACCCGCGATAGTAAAAGCGCTCGACCAGCGCAGCACCCAGAACCGGCAGCAGCGCCAAGACCGCAAGCTGGAACATCCCATCAAGGCCGAAGAGAATGGACACAGCGACCGCGACGATGGCGCCCAACAATGCGCCGATGACATAGGGAAGATAGCCTTTCATGTGACATCCTCATGCTATTTTCGAAATTTATGATCTTCTCGGAGGTGAAATCCCGGCGAAGTGAGAAACCTGCGCCAGCGCACGCCTAAAAAAAGCGAAGCTCCCTGAAATTAAACCTCTATCATCTGATGTCGGCGGCAGTCGAAGACGCTCATTGTGCCAAGCCCAGCCTCGAAAGGAAATCCCGCGGAATTGGTTTAAGTTCCTTATCGATGGTCGCCATCCGCACGGACCGTCATCAGGCAAATTCGAGCAAGGCCATCGTGTCCGGTCGCAGGTCATCAGCGATATGAATCGATCCTTGCCGACCGATTCATAAGTCTCGTTGGACGCGATTCCCGGCATAGGCGATTCTTGTCTCATGATCGCGCAACCGTACCATCTTTATGTCGAACGCTCTGACGCCGCCAGAAACATGGCGCGCTACTACGCCATGTCGATCGAGCCCAACCTGTTCGGGGATGTCTGCCTGCTCCGGAAATGGGGCCGCATCGGCACGAAGGGTCAGATGATGGTCCACCATTTCGGGCGGGAAGAGGAAGCAGTCGAACTGTTTCTCGACCTGCTGCGGCAGAAACGAAAGCGCGGCTATCGTCCACGCACCTCCGTGCCAACATGAGAATGGCCCGCCGAAGCGGGCCTCATCGGCGCCTGTTCCAGTCGGTCTCGAAGGACATCTCGATCTCGACGAAGAACGGGATCTTGACGCCGAACATATTCCGGTTCCGTATCGCACCGAAAAAGCCGGCGGCAGGCTCGATGTCTGTCGTCGGCTTGCCTATCTGGCCAGTCGGCCCCGCCTCACGGTGGGGCGTTTCCGGCTCAGTCCCGGTTGGTGATGAAAATTTCGAAGCGCCGTTGCGGGTAGCGAGCGAGGCGCAGCCGGTCCGCGTCAGACGTGCCCCATCGAGGCGCCCCTGGAGCCACGAATAACCAGACAAAGGGACATGACAGTGGCGGCCCACGCCTGGTAGATTTCGCAATGCGATTCGGCTGCTTCGCCTTCAACGTGAAGCCGTTCGCTCTCATAGCAAGGCTCGCACACCCTCCAGTCAAAAGCCAACAGGCTCTTTTCGGGTGGGAAAATGATTGCTATATTTGCGGAAAGGTTGGAGCAGACATGGCCAAAGTCGTCGTCAAAAAATTTGGAAGTGCCAAAGTCGGCGTACGCGATACCGCGGTCACGCAGAAACGCGTGCGTGACGCAGGTACCGGGCAGTTTCTGACTGTTCGGACGATCGACGCGCAGAGCAAGACGCTCGGAAAAGATCTGAGCTACGTGTTCAGCAAGAATGTCGCCAAGGCGCGTCGCGAGAACAAGGCTGTAACTGGCGTCCTTGATCGTGCTCCCATCGAAGATTGAGCAGCCAGTCTTCCTGATCATCGCCGGGCCAAATGGCTCTGGGAAAAGCAGCGTGTACGAGAATGCCGACCTTGAAATGGAAGGTCGCTCAGTCTGGATCGTAAATCCGGATCTACTGGCTGCCAGAATCAGCAAAGTCGAGTCCAGACCGCCGCTGGAAGCCAACCTAACCGCGGTTCAACGGATCGAGTCTTGGCTTGAAGCGTCGATCAACGTCCACAAAACAATCGGCGTCGAAACAGTCCTGTCGACAGAGAAGTATCGACGTCTCGTGGTAGCGGCGAAGGCGCTCGGATTCGCGGTCTGGTTCTTATATGTCGTCGTCGATAGCCCCGAGCGCTCGATCGAGCGGATCAAGTTGCGCGTAGCCAAAGGCGGACATCCGGTACCCGACGAAAAAGTCCGCCAGCGGTACCAACGGTCCCTTGAGCAATTTCCCTGGTTTCTGGAACAAGCCGACAAGGCCTGGATCTGGGACAACAGCGGCGCAAAGCCGAAAACGATCGGCGAGAAGTCTGATGGGGTCATTGAACTCGACGTGCACGCTCTGGAGGTCGTTGCCAAAGCGGTTCGGTCCATCGCAACCGAATAAGGAGTCGTGATTCCGCACTTTCTGTGGAGAACCGTCGATTGTCTGGCCTCCAGATAGGTGTTTGCGTGACAGGCTGCGGCTCCGGTGGAAATGATTTCCTTCTTGAAACGAGGAGAAATCGATGACCACGACAAATGAAATCGCTGACAAGATCGCGTCAGACCACGGCCTGACGAAGGTGCAGGGAAAGGCGATCGTCGAAGCTGTATTTGCGGCGATCACGGCCGCTGCCACCTCCGGCGCCGAGACGTTCATTCCCGGCTTCGGGAAATTCAAGGTGAGTGCGACGTGAAAGTCGCCTAAGTAATTGTTTGTACGGGATTTATATTCCGGGACAAACCTGATGTTCCGTCATCAGTAGCCTACCGGCACATGCGGGACTGGTAACGGTCCGGTTTGAAGCTGCCGGGACAATGTAGCCGGGCCTTCGGGCCATGCCGATGTCGTGAGGCTGAGGCATCTTCTGCGAGCATCAATGCGGATGGGGCGCTAGGCTGGGTGGTATGATCAATGCAAATGAACTGCTGATAAACGTCGTGAAATTTGACAAGCCAAAGATGCTGACAGGCTTGAACCAAAAGGTGTGCGGTCGGATGCTTCTCTTCACTTTGGAGGCACACGGACGAAGGACCGCCGGCGGATAGGCAGGGTCTAACCCGCCCGCGTTATTTAGGTGAAACACGGTAAACCCGCATCGTCGCCCGGCAATGGGCAGGCCGACCGCAAGGAAAGTTGTTGGCGGTGCGGGCAGAGGATGTCGGAGAAAGCGAACGCCGGACTGTAATGGTTTGGACAGGGGTTGCGGCTCGCCAACATCACCCCGCCCGAAAGGGAGCAGACTTCCGACGGGTCTCCCGTCGCGAGAGAATGTGCAGAACCCTCGGCAGGAGGACAGGCAAATGACGGTCACAACAGTGACTGGTGCGGCCTCCCGCGAAGCGGCGAGCTGGGGCCAGATTGACTGGCGCAAGGCTTACCAACACGTGCGACGGCTGCAGATGCGTATTGCGAAGGCAGTTAAGGAAGGTCGCTGGGGCAAGGTGAAAGCCTTGCAACGGCTGCTGACCCACTCGTTCAGCGGCAAGGCGCTTGCGGTGAAACGGGTTACTGGAAATCAGGGAAAGAGAACACCCGGAGTGGACCGGATCATCTGGGACACACCGGATAAGTGCGTCAGAGGATTATTGTCGCTCAAACGGCGTGGGTATCATCCTTTGCCGTTGAGGCGGGTATATATCCCGAAAGCAAACAGCAAGAAACTGCGTCCGCTCGGTATTCCGACGATGAAGGACAGGGCCATGCAGGCACTTCACCTGCTCGCTCTGCTACCTGTCGCGGAAACGACGGCAGACCCTAATTCGTACGGTTTTCGACCGTATCGAGCAACCCGTGATGCGGCCCGGCAGTGCTTTATCGCGCTGCGCGGGCGCGGCACGGCGGAATGGGTCTTGGATGCGGACATTGCTGGCTGCTTCGACGAAATCAGCAAGGACTGGCTCATCGCCAACATCCCCATGGACAAGGTGGTGCTCCGGAAGTGGCTGGACTCCGGTTACATAAAGGACGGTGACTGGCACGCGACGAAAGCGGGAACTCCGCAAGGGGGAATAATCTCGCCCACGCTCGCCAACATGGCCTTGGACGGAATGGAAAAGATGTTACGGGACTTCTACGGCCCAAGACGTCGCAACAGCCTGACCAAGGTCCACTTGATACGTTACGCCGATGACTTCGTCGTCACAGGTGCTTCAAAAGAAGTGCTGGAGGAGGCGAAATCTATGGTCGAGGAATTTCTGTCAGAACGGGGCCTGTCTCTGTCTGAAGAAAAGACTCGCATCGTGCGGGTCGAGGAAGGTTTCGACTTCCTCGGCTGGAACGTGCGCAGATATGATGGGCATACCCACATCAAACCCGCCAAGAAGAACGTGGTGGCGTTTATGCGCAAGATCCGAACTATCACCAAGGGTGCCGCCGATGTGAAGCAGGAGTATCTGATAATGTCGCTAAACCCGGTCATAAGGGGATGGACCAATTATCATCACAACCAGGTGGCGAAGGAGACCTTTCGCAAGGTCGATCATCTCATCTGGAAATGTCTCTGGCAGTGGGCCTGTCGTAGACACCCGGACAAGCCGCTTCGCTGGGTGAAGTATCGTTACTTCGCTCGGGAAGGTACACGAGACTGGGTATTCCGCACCGGGATGAAGGATAAGGCAGGAAACTTCAAGTTCATCCGCCTCATCCACGCATCCGACGTACCGATACGTCGCCACTGCAAAATCCGCGCCGAAGCGAATCCTTTCGATCCCATGTGGGACAGCTACTTCGCCGGAAGGCGCGGTCTGCCGTCGGAAGTTACGGATCGGCCCGGTGATTCCACATCTCATACCGATGCACAGGAACTGGCGGCTCTGGTCTAACAGGGCTTGGCGGAGGCTTGAGCTGTATGCTGGGAAACTCGCACGTACAGTTCTTAGGGAGGAGCGGCCCGGCAACGGGTCGTTCCTACCCGACAGCATACCCCGGAGCGCGAAGGCCGCAATCCGTCGACCGGTGCGGCGATCAAGGTTGCTGCGGCAAGAAAGCTGGGCTTCCAGCCTGCCAAGGCTCTGAAGGACGCCTTGAACACGTAAGGGTTTGCGGACCGCTGAGCCGGCCTTTAACCGAGAGATCGACGGCCCCGCTTTAGCGGGGCCGTCTGCGTGTCAGTCCCGGTTAGGGCGGGACCAGATCAGCTGGTAGCCCTCTTCGCCCTCGACCTCTGTGAGCGTCGCGTAGATCGGGGCAGGGAAGCTCGGATCGTCGAGCTTGACCGAGAGGTAGTCGCGGTCCTGCTCGGAGCGCTTCTGCCAGGCCGCGCCCAGCTCGACRTTGCCTGCGTAGATGCGGAAGTGCGGGCCCTTGTCGGAGGGGTTTTCGATGCGGGCGATGCGGGCCTTGACGTTGAGGGCGAGCGTGCGGATCGAKCCGTTGAAGCCGGTTTCGGAGGTGGTGAAGGTGCCGATGGTTGCCATTGTCGTATTCCTTTGCTGTYTCGGGCCGCGCCCATCGCGGCCTCGATGGCTGTCGCAAGGATCGGGGACGATCGGTCCGCACCCGTAGGGCCGAAATGAAATGGCGGGCGGCCAGGAGAAGCTTTGTTGCTCCGCGAGGAATGAGCGCATCGCGCTCAGCGGAAGAAAGTTTCGCAAGGCCGTTGCGGGAAGACGATCGAGGCGAAGCCGGTCTTCGATCAGACATGCCTCATCGAGCCCGCGAAGGACGTGGCTTGCTGCAGTGCTCGAAGGGATATGGCAATGGCAGCCCGTCCCCGGTGCCTGCCCGGACGCTACAACGATCAGTCCGCTGTCTTGTCCACATGCCTAGCCCAAACCTCGCAGAACCACCCAGCGTGAGGGCGTTGCATTGCCCGCTCCGCGCTATCGCGGCGCCTCGCGAACCGTCGCCTGAGGATCTATACGTCAGCAGACAAAGCCGTTTATCGTCGAAATCAAGCCGTCCCGGAAGCTCAAGCCGATCGACCGGACAACCTCGATCTGGGGCAAACTGGACCTCGCGGCTGATCGTGACGCGCCCCCCGACCGACGGGCAAGAGTTGCCGACCGCTGGCGAGGCCAACGACCGGCGCTGACAAGTCTTCACGCGACGAGCCGCTCGTCGGCTGCGGCGAGCTGCAGCGAATGCAGGAACGCTACGGCCCGTTGCGCATGCGCCGACGCCTGGAATATCGCCCGTCTGTCGTCGGTCAGGACCTTAAGCCAGGAGTCGAGGTAGGAGGCGTGATCGGGGCGGGGCTCGAGCTCGGGAACAATCCCGAGATCGGCGCAAAGGAAGCAGCTACCGAGCTCCGCTATCAGTTCCTCGCGGGCTCGCTCGGATTTGTCCTTGGCATAGCGGCTGAGGTCGCGAGCGAGGCGGTGGGCCGGCGCCGTCCAGTGCGTGACCTCGTGGCTTAAAGTCGCGTAGTAGCTTGCCGCATCCTTGAAGCTCTCAAATGGTGGCATCTGGATGAGATCGGCGGCAGGCGCAAAGAAGGCCTGGTTGCCGCCATGGCGGATTGCAGCGCCGGTGTCGCGGAAGAACCGATCGGCATGCCCAACCCGTTCAACCGGATCGAGAACCGGTGCCGGCCGGTGATGATACTGGTCGGGAAGTCCGTCGATCTGTTCGACGTTGAAGACGCTGTAGGCTTTCAGGAAAGGGATCTCCCGCTCGACCTCGCCGCCGTTCCCGTCGGTTTCGGACTTGGTGAATCGGCTTGCGAAGACGACGGTCGTGCCGGTCTCGCCCTTGCGCACTGCGCCGCTCAGTTCCAGGGCCTGCTTGAACGTCATCCATGTGGATGACGTATAACCCCGTGTGATACCCTCCGACCATAAAAGCAGCACGTTGACGCCAGAATAGGGTTGCCCGTTGTAACGCAGCGGGCGGGTAATGTGGCCTGCCGTGTTCGCCGAATTCCATGGTTTCATCCAGGGCCGCACGCCTTTCGCCAGGTCTTCGATGATCCTGTCGGTGATGCGGCTGTAGAGATCGCCCCGCTGATTTTCTGTCTTGCTCATATCCAAACCTCCGTTTCAAGGCCGCGCCCGTCGCCGCCCGTTACGGAGGGCGAAAGCAGGAGCAGATCAGCCGGTGGATGCACCGGAACAGCCGCAACGCAGTGGAGGACGGCGAAGCCGTTGCATCCGCCGGCGGCTCCTGCAGACCCGACGAAGGAACGGGCGGCGACGGGCGTGCCATCGGCTTCATTTCTTTTTCCTTGCTGGCCGGGTTCGCAAAACGACAACAGGCCGGTCCCGCCATGGAACCGGCCGGCTCGAGTTGATGGAAAAGGCGGGGCCGGAACCCCGCCGGAAGTGGCTAGTCGAAGGCGGAGATCTGCGCTTCGGCAGCCTTGCGGTCGAGCGCGCGGCCCGGTTGTTCGACGGGACGGTCGAACGGTTTCCAGCTCTCGCCGATCACCTGGACATAGGCGGCGACGGCGCCTTCCGCCGCCATTCTGAGCGAATGGGCCTGTATGCCCATGTCGGCGGCAAATTCGCGCTTACGCTGGGCGGCGCTGTCATAGCCGACGGGACCGTCGAGGTCCTCGTCCCGGGCATCGTTGGCGGCCTTGGCCGTGGCATCGCGTGCCTCGGTGACCGCGCGGCTGTAGAACTGGCCGGCGCCATGGGCGGAGCCGACGTAGGCGCCGACGATCCGTTGCAGGTGGATCTGCATGGCCTTGTCGCCAAGGCCGTCGCCGAGCGCGTCGGCTGTCTCCGTGACGAGCCGCTCGTGCAGGTCGCGGATGCCGTCGCTGTCGATGACGGCGGTTCCGAAACTCTCGGCGATCTTCAGCGCCTGCATGGCGTCGGGGCAAGTCAGCCGAACCATGTCGACGGTGGCGCCTTTGCGCAGTTGCACGACACGCGTGGATTGCCGGGATGAGGGAGTGGACTTGGCCATGGTCGTTTCCTTTCGAGGTCGTCCGAAGCGGCTCCGGCCCCATGCCGGCTTGCCCTTCGGTGCGGTCACCCCGGACCGGCGGAAAGACGGGCGCCTCAAGGTCCGGCCCCTCCTGGACGAGCGGAGCCGGTTTGCGTGCGAAGAGGGCAACCTGTCCTCGATAAAGCACGCAAGCCTGCTCCGTGAAGGACGGCGGGGTCCGGCCGCTCCGCGGCGCGATAGCGGCCTGGAAGCGCACGGCCGCCGGTTCAGACCGCAGCAAAACGAAGGGCAATCCGGCATGGGGAGGAAGGTGACGTCCTCAAATCAACGACAGGCGCTCCCACGAAAGGCTGGTGGCGCCGAGGCTGCGCTCGCCCTCCTTGCGGATCAGCCGGCCTCGGCTGTTACGGGCCTCCTCCGCCCCATCAGCTGCCGGGCCGGTCTGACCGGTGGGCTTCCTGACCTCCGGCATCCGGCAGTGGACGCTGTGCACCTTGCCCTCGCGATCGCGGTACAGTCGCCTTTGCCTGGCTTGCCGTAGACGCGTTCGGCTTTCTTCGGCAGGTCCGGCTGGCCCCAATTGTTGACTTCGACGATGGTACCCTTCTTCGGCACGTTGCTCGCCATCCATTCCTGCTGGGCGCCAAGCAACTCTTCGACATTGGTGGTATAGCGATTGTCCTCATCGGCAGGGCCGAACAGGTCCTCCGCCCACTCGATCCCATAGGCCTGGCGCAGATCGTCGCCGAAGCTTGCATCACGTGCATACATACGGGTCTTTGTGAGACCGTTGGCGATCTGCCACCAGGCCGCCGTTCGCCTTTCTTCGGCTAGTGGGCCTTCCAGACCTCTTTTTGCTCGTCGTGCGAGGCGGCCGCAATCGTTCTGAGCCGCTGCTCGTTCGGCATATCGCCCTTGGCTATCTGATCGAGCATGGAGGGCAAGAGGTTTGCGAGCAGACGAAGCTTGCGGATCTGGCGGACGGGAAAGGCAAGCGCTACGGCGACCGCCTCCTCGGTCCAGCCGAGCGCGACCAGCCGCTCGATGCCGCGCATTGATCGATGGGATTAAGGCACAAGCTATATTCTCGGTCATCGAGCGCATCGCGCCGTTGTCGTTGGCCACCGCGACCACGACCACGTCGATTTCCTCGATACCGGCGGCGATCGCCACACTGGTGGGGCGGTGACCGGCTTCGATGATGTAACCGTTGCCGCCGGCTTCCGGGAAATGACCGGCGCTGGATCACGCCGACGGCCTTGATCGTCGCCAAGCAGGGCGTCGGCCTGGGGCGTCGACTTCGACTGGCGCGTGTTGTCGGGGTCGTCCTTTAACGCACGCGGATCGACCTTCATCAATTGCATGGGATATTCCTTTTCGAGGATTGGACAGGCCTCTGCCTGTCCTTCGCGTCTTCATTCCTTCCGAAGACACGACCCGAAGCGCGGAGCGGGCAGCCGGGTGCAACTGCGGCCGAGCATCGCTGCCGCGAAGGACGAGCGGAGCTGACAGCCCTGCGAGGACCAGTGGCCGCCATTGCGAGCGGCGCGGTTGAGCGTCAGCGACGCCCGGCTACTCGATCTGCGAGTAGTCTTCCTCCATCTTTTCTTCCATTTCCATTCGCCTATCCCTTGCTCTCTCACCACAAAGCTTGGAGGATGCGGCGAACCAAAACGTGCTGATGGAGACCCGTACTAAACGTCACTTGGCGCTTTTCTTGGCAGAAGGTTGTTTGACGCGGATGCGCAGAGGTCTGCTGTCCGAATGGTCTATCTCGAACGCATTTGTCTTCTTCACGAGGTCGCTGAGCTTCCTGAATCCATATGTTCGGGGATCGAAGTCTGAAGAGAGGTTCGCAAGCTGCGTTCCGACTGCGCCGAGCGGCACCCAACCATCCTCACTCTCCATCTGCGCGATGACCTTTCTGATGATCGGCGCCGCTGCACTTGGCGGCTGGAGCGAAGGAGTTGCCTGAGTAGCATCGCCACCATTTGTAGGCGCTGAAGAGAGGAGGTTTTCAGTGTAGATAAACCTCCGGCACGCCTGGCGGAAGCTTTCGGGCGTTTTCTGCTCGCCAAAACCGAACACATCGATGCCTTGCTCACGGATCCGAGAGGCGAGGCGTGTAAAATCGCTGTCGGAGGAAACAAGGCAAAAGCCGTCGAAGCGCCCGCTGTGGAGGAGGTCCATGGCGTCGATCACAAGTGTGATATCAGAGGCATTTTTACCGGTCGTGTAGGCAAATTGCTGCTGCGGAATGATCGCGTGCCTGGCAAGGACGTCGATCCAGGCTTTCGAGCGAGCGTTTGCGAAGTCACCGTATATGCGTCGGACGCTCGCCTCGCCGATTTTGGCTATTTCCTCGAATAAGCCGTCAACGATCTTGGCCGACGCATTGTCAGCGTCAATTAGTACAGCAAGTCGCGGTGAACGTGTTTCAGGCATTCGATAGCTCCAATCTGTCCTAATGGACCGAAGACCACAAGATGGACAAGGGGCCCATGCCTCACAAGCCCGAAAGTGTCAGATGCTATCGGACCACGCGCAGTTTGCTGGCAAGGGGAGTCGCGTCAGGATCGTGCGCGGATAAATCGTCGGATGACCTGAACAAAAAAAATGGGCCAGCGAAAACCGCGGCCCATGAAGCGTGAAGGTCAATAAACCTCCAGAGGGGAACAGCTGCTGCGGCGGCACTGGGAGGAAATCCGCCATGTGCATCAGCTGTGTGCACTATGATTAATTTTTGATCGGAAGGAAAACATTTATTGTGCAATGCAGCTATGCGCGTGCTGCACCGCCACGGACGACCCATCGAGACGGGCTTGATCGTCAAGCGGCGTCAGACGTCCCCGCCGTTTCCCCGCGCGCCGCGGTCGCCAGGACCTCATCGACCTCCCGAACCTGTTGGCGCTTGTCGGAAAGGTCGTCCGCGAACGCGAACATGCCGCCGTCGCGCGAGCGATAGGAGACAAGACCGCCGCTCGGCCTCGTGCAAGCGATACCGATAGCGCTCCTGCGCCTCATCGACACCGTCGAGCGCATGCTCGAGCCGTGAAACCGCGCCGAGCGGCGTCATGGTGACGGCAAGATCGAGCTCCTGGGTTGCGCCGGTGCGCTGCAGCAGGGTTGTGTAGTGATAGCCGTCGATTGCGGTAACCGCCATACGTCGCGGCATCGGCGCTGCCGCGCGCAACCAGGTCGCGCACAGATGCGATCGGCGCGGGGAGGTGGCGCAGTTGGACCGGCAGCTTGGCGGCGACTTCGTCGTACACCTTGTCGGAGAGGTCGCAGTAACCGTGGAAGTAACGGATCGCCTCGTCGATGCGCAGCGCGAAGAACACGTATGTCACCGAGCCGGTGAGGAATTCCCGCATCGCGAACAGCGAGCCGCGGATCCAGAGCGGCGGCAGGATCTCGAACATGTAATCGTGCTCGGCCTCGGGGATTTCGAACCATTCGCCTGCATAGAGCGGAGTTGCGTCACGGTCCCGACGATCGGGTCGCTGGACGTGGCGGTCGAACGTGGGAAACATCTGCTGGCGGCTTGCGACGCCCTGAAACACTTGCGGAGGGAAGAGGCCATTTGCGGCTCCTTGCGCGGGCGGACCAAGCGCGGCTCAGTCCTCTCGACCCTGCCATCTTCTTCAGTCCTTCGTGATCCGTTTCCTGCCGCCGGCATCGCGACCTCCCGCATCCAGGGCTGGCTTTAGCCGGGAGAAGCCTCCCTTGACGCGGCCGGCTCGCCTGCGGCACGCCTCTTCCTCTTTCGCTTCTTCCTCCAATTTCTGTTTCTCGCTGCCCCGCTTCGGGCGTAGCTTCTGAACTTCGTTCCAGTCTTCTTGTGACGGGCGAAGTCGCATCCAGTCGCATCCCGCCTCCTCGGCAAGTGCGCGTAGTCGCTCGGCAAACATCTCGCCTTGTGGGTTGGCGTCGGTGGCAGCGACAAGCTGGACGTTGGGGCCCGACGCAAGCCTGCGGAGTGCCGCGGCCGTGGTCGGCGACCAGCCGCCGCCGGTGCTGAGGTAGAGTGTGCCGTCTCGCAGGCCCTCGATTGCCGCAAGGCTCATCGCGTCGATCGCAGCTTCCGTGACGGCCAGTCGCACCGCTGCACGCGACCCCAGACGAAAGAGAACCTTCGTTCCTCCCGAGGCGAACCCGCGGTATTGCGGACCGCGCGCCTCCCAGCCTGTGACACCGCCTGCCTCGTTCGTATGGGCGGCCCACATGGTGCCTTGCGGACCTTCGCGAAGAAGGTTGCGTTTGATCGCCGAGCATAAAAGAACCGTCGGCAGGCAACGCACGTCCTGCAGGTACCGCCATGTTGATGAACCCCGCCAGGGGCGGCGGCGCGCCTGCCAGCGATCGCCAAGCGGAAGGTCGGATTGGCCGTCCGGAATGCCAGGCTGCCACTCAGCCTTGGAAATATGGAAGCCTATGAGGTCCGCGACCTTTGCGACGCATGCCGAAAAGCCAACACGGTCAAGGTGCTCGACCAATCCAAAGATATCGCCTTTCGCATCGCTGAGCGGATCGAACCATCCACGCCCTCCATGCGTCACGATGATGATCTCACTGCCGCGGCGGTACTTGACCGCCCGCCGGGTGCTTTCCTTGACGTCAATGGCAAACCCGTTCTTATCCAGCACGGCGGCGCAGCTTACCTTGTCGCGAAGCGATTCTATTTCTCTTCTCTCCATTTTCCTTCCGATCGCGAAAGCGATCGCCTCCTGCTCGTCAGTTCTATTCATCGGCCACTTCAGCGGCCGCGAAGAGCAAAGGACGCAAGGGCGCGGCTGGCAATTTGGTGAATCGTGCAAGGTCGACCGCGGCGAAGCCTCCCTTGCGGCCTGCCGCTCGCTAGCGGCACGCCGCAGGCCATGCCGCCGGCTCAATGCCAAGGCGTGTATTCATGGACGATCTCAAGATCGTTCATCGGCGTCGATTGCGTCGGACGGCAGGACGCCGTTATCCGCCGTCGACGGAGAAGAGGGTGACCGGGACCATCAGGTTGCGGGAGAGCTGGAAAGCGTGGGACTGGGCGAGTGAGAGATTCGTGCGACATGTGAGTGGTTCCTTCGGAGCGGCCCAATTCCCGCTCGATCACTCCACAAAAGGCCCGCCCGGGGAGGGCGCGATCACCGCTGCGCGACGCGGAAGCGGCCGCAGCATGGCTAGCGGACCGCTCGCGGGTGGAAGATCCGGAACCGGGCCAGGACTCCATCAACAGAGAGCGGGATTGGACTGGTTAGGGAGGTGCCTCACGCAACGACGCTCGACTGCATCGACCAGGTCACGATCTGCGGCCTGCGGTCTCGAAATGCCGGGCGGATTTCATCGGCCGCCTGCCTGCGCGATGCCATCGTATCGACCGGCTTATGGCATATTTGAACTCGGTGATTCCCCTGATGAGAGAGGATTGAGATAGCCAACGATATCAGCATCGGAATGTCTTTGTTCTTAGCTTAGAGGATGGCCGGGAACAGAGGTTGCCGACTTCTATGAGGCCGCTTTTGGTGCCCAACAGATCGACTTTTGCAATCTGGATGGCGCTTTGGCGGGCTTTGCAATGCGCTTTGGCGCAATGCCCGTTGCAGTCGCTGGATCCAATCCCCGGCGCGAGCAACACCCTTCTTACGGCGGCCCTTTTTCCCGAAAGCGCTGGGCAGTCAGCGCCATTTTCACGATCAACGTGATGACATTGAGCAAACCGCCGGCGCGGTGTGACTGCCGGAGCGATTGTCCGCGATGAGATAGAGACGGACATTTCTTGGCCGCCGCGAGGCCTCGATCTTCGATCGTTCGGCCCGCTCTGGGCGCTGGTCGAACGAAGGGCAGCGCGCGTCTGGAAAGCCGCCCAAGCGCTTTCCACATCGGTCGCGTTCGTCATCAGCCCAGCGATCAAAACTTTTCGATCAATGTTTATGAGATGGCCGAGGTCATCTCGTCTTTCGGTAGGTCCAAAGTTGTGCCGGCGGAATGTTGCGCATCATGAAAGCCAGATGACGGACCTCGTATCCGGCGGGAAGCGCGACGACTGGAGAGAGCAATCCATAGGTGATTTGGACGACGGGCCGCCCTGTCGGAATCCGTTCGAGAAGATCGAGGATCAGCGACAATCGCTTTGAAGGCGGCAAATGAAGGAGGGGCACAGCGGAGATGACGCAGTCGAACTTTGCACCTCGCTGAGCGCCCAGAACGAGATCCAGCGCAAAGGCGTCTCCACATCGAACGTCGACCTCGGGAAACTCCTGCTGAAGATGCCGACAGAACTCGGGCGAATACTCGATGGACAAGAGCTCCTTGGGCCCAACGCCGCGCGCCAGGATCTGTTTTGTGATTACGCCGGTTGCCGGACCCAGTTCAAGGACAGGAAGGCTGGAGAAAGGATCGATAACGCTTGCCATCTTCTTTGCCGTCGCAACGGAAGTGGGCGTTATGGCGCCTACCGCTGTGCGGTCGCGCTTCCAGCCCTTCAGGAACGCGATCTCATCCTTGAACTTCAACCCCAGCCGCTGCCGCACGCCCATTTTGCCTCCGCTTTGACACCCGATCAGAATCATGGGAGCGACAAACACCGTCAAAATGCGACAAATGCAAGCCCGGCGGCGGCATTTTCAGCTCAACATCGCCTTTTGCTCATAAAAGAAACCCGCGGCGAGCACCATTCACTACCAAGCCACGCCCTTTGGGCGCCTTGGTTCTCCGGTTCAGACCGGCATACTTCGAAAGAAATGCCAGCTTTACCATATTCTCGGGAGTTCCATCACAGTTAAAGCACACTCACAATGATCGCTGAGGGCTCCCCGATCAGGCTGTCAACGAACCAATCAATTCGTCACGTCTCCAAAAGCGAGCGACATACGATTTTGTCGGAATACGTCGACGCGGCGCACGGGCGAGGAGCCATGCCCCGACATTTTGATGATATGCCGTTTTTGGTGGCATGAAATTTGTACGAAATCAGTCGTGGAGGAATGCACCACGACATTCGATCCGAGGTTGGGCATCTTCTATGTTTAGCAGCGCGGCAACAATTGCAATCGAATCTGTGGCTTTCGGCAGGGGCAGTGAACCGCATGCGGCACGAAAAGCCTCCTCTGACAATCTGGTCGCAAATTTAAGGGCGCGACCAAAGCTATTCCCGCAAAGGGGTATGAGGGTATGAGCGCAAAGATTTTTCCGGATTGGAAGAAAACCAGGTTTTGTAGCCTGGTTAAACGAATTGTCACCGCAAGTTTCAGCCTGCTGCTGCTGACCGGGGTGGCACAAACCCAAGCGCTGCCAAAACTGAAGATCGATCGCAACGCGATCTCGGTGTCGGGCCTATCATCGGGAGCGTTCATGGCCTCGCAGTTGCAGGTCGCGTATTCATCAAGTTTCATGGGAGCCGGCATTGTCGCTGGTGGACCTTATTTTTGCGCTATGGGCAATCTCACCTATACGGGAATCTGCATGGGCCAAGTGCCGCGCGTTCCTCCAAATCCTGCGATGTTGTTCGCTGCGGCGGAAACGTCTTCGCGGATCGGCGCCATCGACCCGCTTTCCAACCTTGGATCAAAGAAGATTTACATTTTCAGCGGTACGGCCGATACGATCGTCAAGCAAAGTGCCGTCGATGCTAGCGTCCAGTTTTTCAAATTGGCCCGAGTTCCCGATTCAAACCTCGCCTATGTCAGCAATTACCCTGCCGGTCACTCGTTTGTTTCGAAGGTCTTCGGGAATTTGTGCCCGACCAACGCAACGCCGTACATCAACGAATGTGTGAACGATCCCCCAAATACTGCCAACGACAACAATTACGACCAGGCTGGCGCGATTTTGCAGTTCATCTATGGCAAGCTTAACCAGCCGGCCGCCAAACCAACTGGGAAGTTGAGGGCGTTCGACCAGAAACTCTACGGGGCCGCCAACCCGGTGTCGAGCATGGCGGATGTGGGGCATGTCTTTATCCCCGACAGCTGCGGCAAGCCTAGGGCCAACTGCAAACTGCATGTTTCCATCCATGGCTGCCGCCAATCGCAGCAATCGATTGGGGACGATTGGTATACCAAGCTCTATCTGAATAACTGGGCGGATACCAACGGTATCATAGTGCTGTATCCGCAAGTCAATAAGTCACTCCGGAGGCCGTATAATCCCCGGGGTTGTTGGGACTGGTGGGGCTTTACAGGCAGCAACTATGCGATCAAGGGTGCTGTCCAAATGGACGCCATTATGAAGATGATCGCTGCTCTGGGCGCCCTCTGACGGCGAAGCGCCAAGACACCTGCAGTTATCGCCGTGGCGACATCCGTTCTCCTTGGGTGGACCGAGTGTTACCACACGCGGGCATCATAACCGCGTTGCGCCTTGGGGCCGAGCTTAACCTTGACCATATTGGCGAGATTCGACGCCCTACGGCATCTTCTCCCGAGCGTTCGAAAGGAATTTCACTTCAGATTACCATCGTTCGAGAGATCGAACGTGACGACCTTCTGCGCATGGACAAAGAGGTTCTTATGAGTTTCTACGCGCGGCATCGGAATGAAAATGACGCGCGAACTGTAATCCATTTGGCATCGCGCCAACCTATCTCGGTTTTGATTTTTGCGGTTTTAACACGATGGTGAGATTCCAAAGCTCTCGAACGTCTAGATTTCTAACCGTATGAACTTATAGTGATTGTTTGAGTCACTCCCGCTCGAAAAGTCTTGCGCGCCCTCTTGACCCTACCTCGCTAGCTACCCATTTCATCTGTCGTCGACGCCAAAAAGAGTCGACTACGTCAGGGGCGCCGAGCTTCTTGGCGTTCCTCGTATCTATGTTGCTCCGTGGAGGATGTAGCTATGAGAACAAACCTCGATCTTACCCCTTTCTATAGGTCCAGCATCGGCTTCGACCGCATATTCGATCTTCTCGAAAATGCCAGCGTTAACGCCGACAAGTGGCCGCCTTTCAACATCCTAAAACTCGGCGAAGACACGTATCGCATCGCGATCGCGGTGGCAGGTTTTGCCGAAAGCGAACTGACGATCACCCACGAGGCAAAAATGCTCGTGGTGAACGGCGCGAAGTCCGAGGACGACGAAGCACTGTATCTGCATCAAGGCCTTCCCGTAAGGTCGTTTGTGCGCAGATTTGAGCTGGCTGATCACGTGATCGTCGAAGGAGCAAAGCTCGAAAACGGGCTACTCCTCATCAATCTCAAGAAGGAAACACCTGTGGAGATGAAGTCGCGTCGGATTGCCATCCAAGCCGAGACTGCCAAAGCCGCTTCAAAGCAGATTGAGGGCGCCAAAGCCTAGCGTGATGCGCACCTGCTTACTCCTCGGCTGTTCCCGAACCGCCAAGGACGTCATCGCACGACAGGAGAAAAAAACCGAAGAAAGGATGATAGTCATGAGTGTACGTGACCTGATCCCATGGAGCCGTGGCAACAGCCAGGTTCCGAACGTCTATCGTGGCGACGACATAGACCCGTTCCTGTCGCTTCACCGCAATGTCAACCGTCTGTTCGACGAAGTCTTCCGCAGTTTCGGTCCGCCATCGTTGTTTGGTGGCACATCGCCGATTGGCGCCGAGTGGCCGCACGTAGAGATCAAGGAGAATGACGACGAAATCCGAGTGATAGCGGAAATTCCGGGCATCGATCCAGAGGATATCGAGTTGCTGCTGAAAGACGGCGTGCTTACGCTTCGTGGTGAAAACAAGTCCGATACCGAGGACAAGGATCGCGGGTTCAGCGAGCGTTATTACGGACGCTTCGAACGGCGACTGGCTTTGGGTCGCCAGCTTGATGAGAGTAAGGTCGCCGCAACGTTCAAGAACGGCCTTCTTACGGTGACGCTGCCGAAGACCGAGAAGGAGCGAGCCAACGTCAAGCGGATCGCCATCGACAACACCGAATAATACCGACAGCTGCAAGCTCGCCGGGTACAAACGCACCCGACGAGCTTCGGCAACGGCGACGCTGTCTTACGGTCGCGATCGAAAATACCATCCCGGGCGCTGCGCTTTTGGTCGCAGCGCCAATGGGCACTTAGTGGGTAAGCAGAGGTGGAGGCGGGAAGTCCAATACATTGCTCGTATAGCTTTCGACCAGCGCACTGAACGGAGTGCCGTCCTGAAGCTTCAGCACTGCATGATGTTCGAGAAGAAAGGGCGGTAGTATAAGAGATCCCGTTGCGGGTGTCGGTAGTTCCTTTTCCACGTCCCATCCTTCTGGAAGAGGGGACCACAGCAAATTGGAAGATAGATTTGTGCGGGTGAATTTAAGAGATTGGACGGCTCTGCCAAAGGCAACGTCGCTCGTATTCAACGCTTTATTCATGTCCATTGTCAGCCTTGCCGGAACATACCAATTGTCAGCCTCAGAAAGGACGCGATTGCCGCAAACGAGGCGGACATGTCGGTAGGCGATGGGCTCGTCGGGGCCGACCGCCAGAAGTTCTCGGATGCGGCTATTGACGGGCTTGTCTCTCCCGCGTACCCGCTGTGCAACGATCTTAGAACCTTGCGGTGCGAGATTGTGTCCGGCACACCACCGGTCGAGCGTCAAAGTGGCACTAGCATTACTCAGGAGAGTTGCATTCAAGGTCTGGAGAATCGCAAGCGCCTCAATCCGTGCCGTTGGCGTGTTTGGCCATTGCACCGTGGTGAACGATTCCTGCGCCGATATGCTATGCGCGGCCAGCATGATCGCAGCAGCAGGTGCAAATGCGATAACCCGTATAAACTTCCAACAGTAAATTGACACGAAAAGTCATCCTTTGTGCGAGTTTGATGAGCGGTCGAGACGATATTTATTGCCAGGGAGGCTTTCCCACAAGAACGCTCGAAGGTGACTTCTAAAAGGCTGTGTGAGCGGACCTACCGTCCCGCTTTCAAGGTTTCCGTAGATACCTGGCACCAATGATGGCTGCTGAGCGCATCATGACGGACGTTACCTCTGCCTTGGGAAACCGGCCGGTTTATGTCCGAGGCGGCACCCGTCGTCCCAGCGTGAAAACCGATGCGGCGATAATCCATGACGTAAATGGGTGCGATCCAAAGAATCGATTTTTCCAATAAGTCGAGTGCCGTTAGAACGCGCTGAATTTGGCTTAGCGCGACAGCACGACGGTTTTGCCACGGAGTTCTGACGGAATGATAGCCGTCATGGCGATCAAGGAGTGAAGCAGCTTCGCTCACTCCAGACTGACGGACTAGGTGAGTGCGTTGTGGCCGATATGCGAAAACGCGGAGAATGTATGTGCGGGATTGTGGGTATTGTCGGCCATCATCCGGTTTCGGACCGGTTGATAGACGCATTGAAACGGCTTGAATATCGTGGCTACGATTCGGCAGGCGTCGCGACGATCGACGGTGGAGCGCTCCATCGCCGGCGCTGTGAGGGCAAGCTCCTCAACCTTGAAGCAAAGCTGAAAGAACTGCCCCTGGCGGGCACAATCGGCATTGGCCATACGCGCTGGGCAACCCATGGCGCGCCGACGGAACGCAATGCCCACCCACATTTTAGCGACGGCATCGCAGTCGTCCACAATGGGATAATCGAGAATTTCGCCGAATTGAAGGATGAGCTGACCGCGGCCGGCACCGAGTTCCAAACCGACACCGACACGGAGGTCATCGCGCATCTCGTGGCAAGACTTCGCCGGGACGGCATGGCCCGGCGCGAAGCTATGCATGCGATGCTGAAGCGCGTCCGAGGCGCTTACTCGCTGGCTCTGCTCTTCGAGGAGGACCCTTCGACCATCATGGCTGCCCGGAATGGCCCGCCGCTCGCGATCGGTCACGGAAGCGGCGAGATGTTTCTCGGATCGGACGCGATTGCGCTGGCGCCCTTCACTAACGAGATCACCTACCTGATCGACGGCGATTGGGCGGTCATCGACAAGACTGGCGTCCGTATCTTCGATATCGACGGAAAGGTCACCACCCGACCGCGGCAGATCTCGGTGGTGACGGCCCATATGATCGACAAGGGCAACTATCGCCATTTCATGGAGAAGGAGATTTACGACCAGCCGGAGGCCATCTCCGATACCCTTGGCCATTACATCAACTTCAGCGACAATCAGGTGGTCGCGGCTTGGCGCGACACCGTCTTCACCAACGTGCAAAGCTTGGCGATCTCCGCCTGCGGCACTGCGTACTTGGCCGGACTAATCGGCAAATACTGGTTCGAGCACTACGCACGTCTGCCGGTCGAAATTGATGTCGCCTCCGAATTTCGGTACCGCGAAATCCCGTTCTCGCCACAGGTGGCAGCTCTCTTCATCTCACAGTCGGGCGAGACGGCCGATACACTTGCTTGCCTACGCTATTGCAAGGAGCACGGCTTGAAGACCGGTGCAGTCGTCAACACGCCCGAATCGACGATAGCACGAGAGTCCGACACTGTGTTCCCGATCCTCGCCGGACCGGAGATCGGCGTTGCGTCTACGAAGGCCTTTACATGCCAACTCGCCGTATTGGCTGCGCTCGCGGTTGCTGCCGGCAGGGCGCGTGGCACCCTTACGGAGAAGGAGGAACAGACACTGGTCGCCCGGCTTGCCGAGATGCCGCGCGTCATTGGGCAGGTGCTCAACAGCATCCAACCCAGGATCGAACTTCTGTCGCGTGAATTGGCAAAGTGCCGCGCCGTGCTCTATCTTGGCCGCGGAACCAGCTTCCCTTTGGCCATGGAAGGCGCCCTGAAACTAAAGGAGATTTCCTATATTCACGCGCAAGGGTATGCTGCCGGCGAACTGAAACACGGTCCAATTGCTCTCATCGATGAGAACATGCCGGTTATCGTGATCGCACCACACGACCGCTTTTTCGATAAGACCGCTTCCAACATGCAGGAGGTTGCGGCCCGCGGCGGACGGATCATCTTGATCACGGATGAGAAGGGCGCTCGCGCCTTGAAGCTCGACACGATGCAAACAATCGTTCTTCCAAATGTGGACGAGATCATTGCGCCGATGATCTTCTCGCTGCCGGTCCAACTACTCGCCTATCATACGGCCGTGTTTGCGGGCACGGACGTCGATCAGCCGCGCAATCTGGCGAAATCAGTCACCGTCGAATAGGTCATCGTTTCCGTAAGGGACGAATGACAGAGTTTAGATGACTTATAACTGCTGAGCATTTGGAGATCGACATGCCGCAAACGAAGATATTTGGCTTCTCGGGGAACATAACACGACCGTCCACGACGCGCACATTCGTCGACCATATCGTCGGGCAATTGGCAATCAAAACGCGAGCGGTGGCGCAGTCCTTCGATGTCGATGACCTTGGACCTTCACTATTGGCGGCCAAACGGCTAGACGACCTCAGCGCTCAAGCACGCGGGGTCGTAGACCAAATGCTGGAGGCAGACGTCCTGGTTGTAGGCTCACCCACCTACAAGGGCAGTTACACCGGCCTATTCAAGCACTATTTCGATTTGCTCGATCCAACATCGCTGAGGGGCAAGCCTATCATCATCGCTGCGACGGGCGGAGGCGAGCGTCATTCGCTTGTCGTCGAGCATCAGTTGCGCCCTCTGTTCGGGTTCTTTGAAGCGCTTGCGATGCCGACCGCAATCTATGCCACCCGTAATGACTTCGCCCACGGGGAGGTGATTTCCGAGGCCATCCGCATGCGTGTAGGCCGGGCTGTCGAGGAAGCAGCATACGCAATAGGATGACCAGACGCAGCAAACGTCGGCGCAACAGGCTCTATTGTCCCACGCGAACCTTAAGAGGCGATTTAGCGGTATTCACCGCCTCGAAGACAACGTTGACTCTGTGTTTCCCTGGTCCAATCGGATGCCAGTGTCCTCAAAACGCTAGCCTCTCCCCGGCCGTAGGTGGTCTTGTTATAGTTGGCGAGTGCGCCCAATCCTGGCTCAATCCAGCAGCTGATTGGCGATCTCTGACGGAGTCGCCGACAAAAAACTGCTGCTTTGGACGGCGGAATAGCCCGACATCACTGGTGTCGCCAAGATGTTTTGAACAGTTGAGTTTTGTCACCTTCGAGACCGTCAGGCATTTCAACTTTGCACCACAACAGCCGACATTTTTGACGCCACGGTTGAGCGCGGACACCCGTGAACTGCGAGGAATTGCCATTTGAGAAAACCGTGTCTTCTACTCGCTGCCGTTCTTGTCTGTGCAGCACTCCAGTTTCCCTGCGCCAATAGCATGGCTGAACAGGCGGCCGCACCCGCTCTGACGGTTTCTCTGACGGCGCCGGCAATACGGGACTGGCCGGAGACCGTTCCCGCGAGCGGCTGGTTGAAGCCCTGGCAGGAAGCAATCATCGCGTCCGAAACGAGTGGCCTGCGCATCACCGACGTCCTGGCGGATGTCGGGTCCGTGGTCACGAAGGGGCAGACGCTGGCCCGGCTTTCGCAGGAGAGCGTGCTGGCGGACCTTCGCAAGCAGGAGGCGGCTGTCGTGACTGCCAAGGCAAATCTGACAAAGGCCAAGGCGAATGCGGATCGTGCACGCCAGCTCAGCACTTCGGGGGCCCTCGCCGACGAGAAAATCACTGGATATCTGGCCGACGAGCAGACGGCGACGGCAAGCCTGACATCCGAGGAAGCCGCGCTCGACAGTGAAAAGATCAAGCTTGCGCAGACGACTATCACCGCCGCCGACGATGGCCTCATAACCTCGCGTTCGGCCGATCTCGGCGCCGTCGTCTCCACCGGCACCGAGCTGTTCCGCATGGTGCGCCAGCAGCGTGTCGAATGGCAGGCCGAAGTATCGGCGCGTTATCTGCCGCGCATTTCGGAAGGCTTGAGCGTTAGGATCAACGGGCCGGAAGGTCACGTCATTGCCGGCAAGGTGCGGCTTGTCGGACCCTCGGTCAGCACCGACACCAGCCGGGCGATCGTCTATGTCGCGCTTCCCGCCGACATTCGTCCGCGGACCGGCCTCTACGTCACGGGCAGCATCGAGTTGCAGACCACACCGGCGCTCACCGTCCCCGAGACCGCAATCGTGTTCCGGGATGGCATCAGCTACGTCTTCACCGCCGGCGAGGACAAGCGGGTGCGACGGGTCCGCGTCGAAACCGGCCGCCGCAACAATGGTGAAGTCGAGATCGTCTTCGGCATCGATCGGTCGTCGAAGGTCGTGACGTCAGGCGGTGCCTTTCTGTCGGACAATGACCTCGTGAAGATTGCGGAGAAGAACTGATGAATTTCTCCGCCTTCTCGATCCGCAATCCCATACCAGCGATATTGCTGTTTGTGATGTTTGGATTTGGTGGGCTTTGGGCATTCAAACAGCTGGCGGTTCAGTACTTTCCGGATATGGACCTGCCGACCATCAGTGTCACCGCCACGCTCGACGGCGCTGCGCCGACGCAGCTCGAGACGGAGGTTGCCCGCACCATCGAGGATAGCCTCACCTCCTTGAGCCATCTCGATCATATTCTCACGACGATCACCGACGGCACCGTCTCGACCAAGGTATCCTTCAAGCTGGAGAAAGACAGCGAAACGGCCCTCAATGAGGTCCGCAATGCCGTCGATAGCGTCAAGGCCGATCTGCCGGCACAGATGGCGACGCCGATCATTACGAAGGCCACCGTCCAAAGCTCCGCACTTGTCACCTATGCCGTCCGCTCGACCGCTCTCAACGAGACCGAACTCTCCTGGTTTGTCGATAACGATCTGACCAAGGCACTGCTATCGGTCCCGGGCGTCGGCCAGGTCAACCGCATCGGCGGGATCGATCGCGAGGTCCATGTCGATCTCGATCCTTCGACGATGGCGTCGTTCGGCGTCACCGCCGCGACCGTATCAGCGCAGTTGAAGGCCGTGCAAGCCGACAAGTCTGGCGGCCTTGGCGAAGTCGGCGGCACGCGTCAGACATTGCGCACGCTCGGCGCCGTAGAGTCGGTCGAGGCCCTGAGGGAGCTCACTATACCGCTCGCTAACGGGCAGCAGGCCCGACTCGACGACATCGCCTCGGTCAAGGACAGCTTCGCGGAGCGCACCTCGATGGCCTATCTCGACGGCAAGCCGGTGATCGCCGTCGAAATCAAGCGTTCGAACGGGTTTTCCGACAGCAGCGTTTCGGCTGACGTTAACACGGCAATGAAAAATTTCGCAGCGTCGCATCCCAATGTGCAGATCCATGCAGTCTACAGCCTGATCGGGTCAATTCTCGGCAATTATGACGGCGCGATGCACATACTGTATGAGGGTGCGATCCTGGCGATCGTGGTTGTCTGGCTCTTCCTTCGGGACTGGCGCGCGACGATCCTGTCGGCTGTGGCACTGCCCTTGTCGGTCATACCGACCTTCCTGGTCATGTACCTGGCGGGCTTCAGTCTGAACGTCGTCACCTTGCTGGCGCTGTCGCTTGTGGTAGGTATTCTCGTCGACGACGCCATCGTCGAGATTGAAAACATTGCCCGCCACCTGCAGATGGGCAAGCGGCCGATCGATGCCGCGATGGAGGCGGCCAACGAGATCGGGCTGGCCGTCATCGCCACCACCTTCACGCTGGTCGCCGTCTTCCTGCCGACGGCATTCATGAGCGGCATACCGGGCCTCCTGTTCCGTCAGTTCGGCATCACCGCCGCTGTTGCCGTCGTTGCCTCGCTTGTCGTTGCGCGTCTGCTTACCCCCATGATGGCAGCCTATTTCATGAAGGCTCATCCGTCGGAGCAGAAGGATGGCCGAATCATGCGCGCCTATATGGCGCTCGCGAAGGCTGCCCTCGATCACCGGAAGACAACAGTGGCCGTGACTGCCGTCGTCGTTGCGGTTTCGCTTTCCGTTATCCCCCTCTTAAGAACGGGATACCTGCCAGCCGCTGACGACTCGCGGACGCAGATCACGCTCACCCTGCAGCCCGGCGCCACTGTCGAGCAAACCGACGCCGCAACCAGGAAGGCCGCAGATATTCTCAGTGAGATTCCCGACGTGACACATGTGTTTGCGGCTATCGGCTCGGGATCCTCGGGCGGTGGTGCGACGGTCGCCAGGAGCAGTGTCGGGTCTGCCGCGATCGTCGCCACGCTGACGCCGATTGATGAGCGCGACCGCAAGCAGTCGGAGATCGAAAACGATATCCGGCAGGCGCTCTCCGTCCTCCCCGGAGTGCGTGTGGCGGTCGGTATCGGCAACGGTACCAAGCTCGAGTTCACTCTGGCCAGCGACGATGCCAGTGCGCTCGATAGCGCAAGCACGGCGCTCGAGGAGCAGTTGCGCACGCTGCATGGCATCGGTGCGGTGACATCAACGGCCGCAAGGCAGGCGCCGGAAATTCAGATCACGCCCGACTTTGCGCGCGCCGCAGCGCTCGGGGTAACGTCGAATGCGATCGCCAGCGCCGTGCGCGTGGCGACAAATGGGGAATATTCCTCCGACCTGCCGAAGCTCAACCTGCCGCAACGCCAGATCCCGATCGTCGTCCGCTTCTCGCCGGAAACGCGCACCAGTCTGGATGATATCAAGACCATGCGGGTGGCCGGCACCAATGGCAATGTCGATCTCGGATCGATTGCCGATGTCCGCATCGGCGGCAGCCCTTCGGAGATCGACCGTATCGACCGCATGCGCAATGTCACCGTTTCCGTCGAACTCAACGGCCGCATTCTGGGCGATGTCAACCGCGAGGCGAAGGCGCTGCCGGCTCTCCAGCATCTGCCGCCAGGCGTTACGCTGGTGGAACAGGGCGAGTTGCAGCGCAGCTCCGAGCTGTTCCAGAGCTTCGCGCTTGCGATGGCGATCGGTGTGTTCTGCATCTATGCGGTGCTCGTCCTGCTGTTCCACGATTTCCTGCAGCCGCTCACGCTTCTGATGGCCCTGCCGCTCTCGCTCGGCGGCGCGCTGGTGCCGCTGGTGGTGACGGGCACCAGTTTCTCGATGCCTGCCGTCATCGGCCTTCTCATGCTGATGGGCGTTGTGACGAAGAACTCCATCCTTCTCATCGAATATGCGATCATGTCACGTCGCCGAGGCATGTCCCGGTTCGATGCGCTCGTCGATGCCTGCCACAAGCGGGCGCGGCCGATCGTCATGACCACCATAGCCATGGCCTCGGGCATGCTGCCGGCCGCGCTCAGCCTGTCGGGTGGGGATTCCAGCTTCCGGCAGCCGATGGCCATTGTGGTGATCGGAGGCGTGATGATATCAACGCTGCTCAGCCTCATCATTATCCCGGTCATCTTCACCTTCGTCGACGACCTGCAAAATTTGCTCAAATCGTTCAATCGCCGAGCGCTTCGACGCCATGCGACCTGCGGGCGAGAGACGGAGTTCAGTAATTTGCCAGGCGATCTCGGCGGCGATACAGGGAAATCCCTAGAGATGACTCCATCTCAGCATAAAGTCATCGAACCCACACCTTGATCGGGACTGGAGGCGTTTTTGGCAAACGCTTCTCGTTGTCGATCAAATCACGCGAATTCCAACCCTCGGCCTGTCATTGATATTGCCTCCTGCGGTCAAGTGCGAAGCTCGGCGCCTTCTTTGTTGCGGCAGTCGCGCGTGTGGATACTATGCGCGGCAGCAGATAATGCATTTTAATTTTAGCCTTTCAGTTGAGGCGGAAGAGGACATCATTGCGATCGCCGAACAAGGTGTAAGCATGTTCGGATCCACACAGGCGAGGCGATATCATGATGACTTGTTCGCTGTGCTTGACCTCATTGCCGCCAACCCGCGAATGGCACGTGAGCTGGAAGAGATTTCGCCACCGTTAGAATTCATCCGTTCGAGGCCCATCCTATTGTCTACAAGATCGAGGAAAACGGAGCAATTTTCGTGATCCGAATACGCCATAGACATGAAGACTGGACCGGCGATCCTGTCTTGGACTCACTGAGTAGACCAACATGCATCATTGTGTGAGAGGCGTTACGGTCGGGCTGTGACGCATGTCAGATCAGCTACATCGCCGTTATCCTGTGCTTTTTCTCCTGATTTTTTGGAGGAGATGGCCTAACCGATTTGCCGGACAGCAGTCTGGAGAGTTCGTTCTAAGATAACGTCGGGGACTGAGTGACGCAGCAGTTCGATTTGTTTGTTTCAAGTGAGACACCTTCCGCGAAGGCAGCTGCTTCATTGCCTGCCAAGCGCCAACGGTCAGCTGCTTTAAGTGAGGACGATATGGTGCAGCAACTCCAGGCGACCGGCCGATATCGCATCCTCAAAAAACTCGAACCGCGTGCCATCGCAACGGAGGCGCGGCCCGGATTCCCGTTGAAGTGAGGTGGCTCCTGATCGAGGCTCGCCCGGGCAAAGGAACCTTCGTTCGCGAGGGGCCCGCAAGTCCCGCCGAGGTTGTCGACCTATCTTGGCAATCTGTCGCGCTTGGAGCTGCGCGGGGAGACGGTGGTTTTTTGGAAACTTCATTGACGCTTCCACCAGCCGACGGCTTGATCTTGAGCATGGGCTACCTGCCGCCTGATCTACAGGCGTCTGGCCTTTTGGCACACGCGCTCCGTCGAGCCGCAGGTCGTGTCGATCTTTGGGATAGACTGCCGATCGAGGGTCTTCAGTCATTGCGGGCGTGGTTCGCGCGCGAGATCGGAAACGGCGCCGTGTTCTCACCCCACGATGTCATCATATGCAACGGCGGACAGGCGGCGATCACTGCGACGCTACGGGCACTTGTGCCGCCTGGACGTCCCATTCTTGTGGAGACGCCGACCTATACTGGCGCTATGTCGGCTGCCCGGGCGGCGGGTCTTGAAGTCATTCCCGTAGCCATTGACGAAAACGGAGTGCGACCGGAACTGCTGGAGGACGCCTTCGAACAGACGGGGGCCCGGGTCTTTTACAGCCAACCAACCTTCTCCAATCCTTCGGGCGTCGTCATGTCGAATGAGCGGCGAGCTGCTGTCCTCGACATTGCTGCAAAGGCAGGCGGGCGCCTTCATCATCGAGGACGACTGGGCGCGCGATCTCGATCTGGCAGGCAACGCACCGGCTCCGCTTGCGACGGCTGATCGCCATGGACACGTTGTTTATATTAGGTCCCTTGCCAAATCGGCTGCACCCGGTTTGAGGGTCGCAGCCGTTATCGCAAGGGGAGCTGCCCTGGCACGGCTGAAGGTGGCTCGCGCGAGTCAAGACTTTTTTGTTTCCGGTCCCTTGCAAGCGGCGGCTTTGGCCGTTGTCTCCGCGCCAAGATGGAAGCCTCATCTCAAGGCCGTCCGCGCTGCCCTAATCGAGCGGCGCGATGTCCTCGTCGGGGTGCTGCGCGAGGAAGTTGGGGATTGCGTGACGTTCCAGGTCCCGACCGGAGGCATGCACCTTTGGCTACGCTTGCCGGATCACGTCTGCGATGTCGCACTCGCTGCAGACCTGGCCCGGAACGACGTTATCGTTGGCGCTGGTCGCCCATGGTTTCCTGCGGACCCAGAAGGCTCTTTCCTGCGGCTAACTTTCGCAGGCCACCCCACCACTCTTGTTGAGGGCGCAAAGCGCCTCAGCCAGGCTATTAAACACAAACTTTAATCTTGGATAACGGAAGGAATAGGGGTTAGTCCGCTGCGCGAGAAGCGGCAGGGCCAGCCACGCTTTCCATTTGACCCAATGCCGGAACGGGTCGAGCCATGCCTTGCACTGCTCGAAGCCGCCGAAGGGTGCCGATTGGGTCTATGAGATCAAATGGGACGGATCCCGCTTGGCCGTCCATATCGAGCCGCAGCGTGTTCGCATCCTTACGCGTGGTGCCATGATTGGACACATCGCTTTCCATCGATTGCCGCGGCAGCAGGTGAGATCGGTGGGAACGCCATCCTCGATCGCGAGGCGGTTGTTCTTGATGAGGTAAGACGGTCAGACTTCCGTGCCCTTCAGCAGGCGCTGGGCGGTCGCGGCGGTAAACGGAGTTCGGGGGAGGCGATTTTCTACGCCTTCGATCTTCTGTACTTCGATGGCCACGATCTCCGCCAGATGGAGCTATCCGAGCGCCGGTAGGCACTTTCCGGCGTGGTACACGGGGACGCGGATGCAGTTATGCCGGGCTACCAGCACCCCGGATGGGTTCATCTTTAAGCAACACCTAAAAAAACGGCGAGCGATCTTGTGACCGCCAGGAGCGCATCATCTTCCAGGCGACCGATCGTTGTGCCAATTCTATCCCGTTTCACGGACATGGCTTTGTCCACCATCACTTGCGAGGCTTTTCGCAATCCGCTTTGCACTGTCGGCTGAATGGTTGGTCGAATGAGCGGCGCGTCGACCAGTGTGCTGGAGATCAGCAGGACAGTGATCGTTCCAGTTGCATCAAACTGATCGGCCTGGATGATTAGTGCTGGACGCGGCTTGCCGAAATCACCGCTGATTGCGACGGTCACAATGTCACCGCGCCTCACGCTTCACCCTCGTCGTCCAGGTCATCGAGAGCGGCGTCAAGGAAGTCTTGCAGACTGGGATCGGCGGCATCGGCAAGGGCTACCTGAACGGACTGACGATGGCATTCGGCGGCAAAACCAGGGCGACGAGTATCGGGAACCCATATTTGCACAGGACGCAGCCCAGCGGCGCGCAACGTCTCACGGCGCTTTTGAACTCGTTCGTTGACCGAGCTTGCCATGATCAAACTCCAATGTGATTGTTACATGTAACATAATGGGCGAGCCCCGCCATGTCAATGAGTCGCAGCAGAGCGTGAAGGTACTCACTCTGGCGGGGACAAGTTGCGGTATATTCAGGCGTCGGTTGGGAGGGGCGGGCTGATCGAGTTCCGGCGCTTGCCTGGGGCCTTTGCCGAAGAACCGACCATTCATCGTCCACAACGACTGGTCGTCAAAATGTGTCGACGAAGTGGATTGGTGACCCGACATTTTCAAAAACAAAAGAGGCAATTACCTCAGAGCGATACGGCACTGTCGCGTACGCTTCAGGATACAGTAAATGCGAACCATCCTGTGCCCATATTTGCGCCGCCCAATGTTTGGCAGATGCGAACGAATGCCAACACAACGCCCGGTCAGTTGGCAACGAGTTTGAGCCAATTCGCGTTGACCCAGCCCTTGTTCTTATAGGGCAGGGGGTGCGTTTTCGTTGAATGGCATCTCACATTGGGGGTCTCGCTCCCGTAGACGACACCGGCCCACTGTCCGCGCTGCTGGAAGGCGATGACCATATCGCCATTGTGAAGTTCGCCAAGCTGGCGGTACTGGCTGCCAGGCCCGGACCTTATTGCGAGAAAGCCGTCCCCGTTGGCTTTTAGTCCGGCAACCATGTTGCTCGAGCAGTTTGCCACCTGACCGTCTCCGCCCTCTTCCAGAATTTGGACGTCCAGGTCACCGCCCGCGGCCGTCGCTTTTTCCGTGGCAGGCTGATCGCTTTTTCCTTGCTCCGGTTTGAAATCCCTGCCGTTCCAGTACAGGGTCGAATAGCAGGTGTCGGACCCGGCGCGGCCGCAGCTACTTCCATGCAGGGCAAGCTTGATCGCCGGTCGCCCTGCGATCTCGACAAAGCCTATGCCCTGCACATAGTCGTCAAAGATGGATTTGTAACTTTTGTTGGGTTTGGCCACGAAAATCTGCGTCTCGCATCCAGCCGAACCGCAAAAGGATGAAGGCATGCCGACACATTTCAAATGAGCGTAATCAAGAATGTAATCCGGAACCTGATCGCCGTTGATGTCCTTGATGCTGACGAAGCCCTTTTCAAGCTTGGCAGGCCCTCCGCAGTCTTTCTTGGACTCGTCGATCGCCGCCTGAACGGGCTGGGGGAGCGACTGCGCCGATGCGGCGCCCGAGCATGCGAGAGCGGCCGCCGCGCTTACCACCAGAATTGCCTTGCGCATTTTTCCCTCCGGAGCAGCCGAATTGCGACGCCTCGCCTGGACATTGGTGTCCGAGACGGCGCGTGTATTGCAAGGAAACATACATGAAAGGGCGAGCGTCTTGTATCGCCTGAACGGGCGATGACCGCGCATATAGCCCAGCACTGCGCCGTCACATTGCGGAATGGACCGCGGACAGTGATCGCAGTGGCCGTAGAGTGACGAACTGCTCGAAGCTCGGCGCCACGCCAAATCCGGCGTCTACAGGCCATAAGGCTAAGCCGCTGCGGGCTGGCTCGCTGCAATTCGTGCAGATTGGCTAATGGGCTCGCGGTCCTTAGCCCTGTCTCTTAAGGTCGATTGCTCCAAGCAATAAAACCTCCGACGAGCATTAGGAATGACGTAAAAAAGAACACTGAATGTATACCGGCATGAGCAGCTAATACGCCGCCAATGGCCGGGCCGAGCACTTGACCCGCGTGCTGCGCCGATGTCGACCAGCCGAGGATCGCGCCGACGGCTTGCTCGGGGACGCTGTGGCGTATCACGCTGCCGATACAAGGTAGCAAGCCCCCTAAAACGAGCCCCATCAATATTCGCAGCCCCACCAACTCCAAAACGTTCGTAACGAAAGCTTGTGACAGAAGGAGTGCCGCAGCGATGCACATTGCGACAACGATAACTTTCCAGTGCCCGACGCGATCTGCTAGTCTTCCAAGGTGCGAGGCGGAAAGAACACTCCCAAACGCTGTACCCGAAATGACCAGACCGGCCCAAAGGGTAACATGACGATTTGGCTCGACGAGTTGCGAAATGTAAATCGCTGTTATTGGTTCAATGGACAGATTGGCGATCATCAGAAGCAAGCCCGTCGCCAGCATTGCCAAGACAGGCCTCCTGCTTGGGATCGTCGACCAACTGTTGGAGTGTTCACGCTCTGTCGTTCGAGCATTGAAATTCTCTCTGATCAAAAATGCGCTGGCAACAAAAGTGAGGAAGACTAATGCCGCAGTCAAAAAGAACGTTTCTCGAATGCCGATTAATGTTGGTAGAAATCCGCCGATCAGCGGGCCGACGAGGTTGCCCCCCATAATCCCCGTGGCCAAGAACCCCAACGCCCAGCCAATACGGTCTTTGGGAACCTGTGTCGCTACCAAAGCATATGATCCAGACGAGTAGCCTCCGAGTAGACCGGCTAAAAATCTCATAGCCAGCAACTGCCATACATCTTGAGCTACACCCATCAAGGCCATCGCTGCGACCACGCCCAAGCTTGCGCGAACCATCATCGCCTTCCGACCGTAGCGGTCGGCAAGTCTTCCCCAGAGCGGGGCAACCAGTGCGGCCGCAAGGAAAGTCACGCCGTACGCCACGCCCGAAAACTGCGCTATGGATGCTTGGTCGCTGACGCCTAATTCCCGGATATATAGGGGTAAGAAGGGAAGTAACATTGTCATGGCAACGGTCGTGGTGAACGAACCGGCAGCACAAACAATAAGGTTCGTCCTCCAATAGGGCGTGCTGCCGTTCAGATACGAGCTCGCATTCCCAAGCTTATTTCCACTGTTGAGCACTGTGAATCGCACTTCTTGCTGGGGCATATGGATTTCGGGCACACATTCGGTGTCAATGCCGACCTCGAACCGACTGCTTCGCTTCCGTGTGCGTCGAGGATTGCTAAAGACGTTATGGATCAGAAGTCCTCCTCAGTCGCGGGATAATCCGCTCTATGGCGGAAGGGATTGACCCTGTGGTCAATGCCTTCTCCGGTAGAATGTACTCTGGTAGATATCTGACATGTTGCTCTTGTAGCCCCCGGTCCGTCCGCTGGATTTAGCCGAGAAAGGAATGTTCGCCGGCAGCTCCCGCCGTTTCGCTACAGGGCTGCAAGGCTCGTGCCAAAAACACCGAAAGACTTCCTGTCAGCTTTTCAGCTATTTAACTTGAGACAAAATGAGTTTGCTCAACAAAACTGTGTCGCAAACCCGGTGCAGACGCGTCAAATGAGATGCTCCCGCCGTCTCAACTATGCATTTCGCGGACATCTTGTAATTTCCGTTGCCAGCAGGTTGTCAACGATGAAATCGATATTGTGTTCTTAGAGCGCGCACGCGAACGCGTCTCTCGTGCCGCTTGTTCTCTGTAGCATTTAGGAGCCGCATAAAAGCGGCAGAGCCGGCTGCTCGGCTGATAACAAGATAGGTTGTCATTCTTGAGTTCAGGAAGTCGGCGACACAGTGAGATCGGTGCGCCATGCTGCGGCACTCGCGAAACCAGCCAAACTTAAATCAGCAGGTTTGGAGCACCTACCGTCGCTCTGCCCCACTTCCCCAAGCATGCAGCACGCCGCGGTGTTGACCCAGATCAACGTAGCCAACCGCATTGCTGGTAATCTTAAGCATTGCTAAATCCGAAGGTTAAATGCGGAGGTGACACAATGCTAGCGGCAGCAAGAAAAGATTATCTCGTCGGCCCGTCGCGGAATGCAATCCCGTGTTTGGGGCGTTGGTGCATGGATTGGGATTTGAGGGGATGGCGATCTTTGAAACGGCTGTCTATGGCGTGGCTGCCCTACGGCGGACGGATTTCGGGCGTGCGCAAGCAAGCATGCGGTTGAGGACGGCGCAGCCGATAGCGACTTCGGTCTGCTGCACGGGAGACGATCTTGCGCGCAAAACGTTTTCCGATGATGGACTTGTATCCCCCAATGGCGGTCTCGATCAGCGAGCAACGGCTCAGCCATTGAATATCGCGAGTTGACCGAAGGCGAAACCGTTGAAGATCGCTGGAACTGCTCTATCCGCGACTGACGACCGTGGGCGCACCGCGGCGAAGAATTTCGCGCGATCCACGATGTCTTTTCCTTTTTTGGATAGCTTCGGCAGCAACCGGCATTCAGTTTGGTTTCATCGTGTGGTAACGGACCGTTGCGCGAGCAAAACGCCCCCCGGAAATTTGCTCGCGCACAATGAACCACACCCGGTTCCTCGGCCCTGCCTCACTGCCTTGAGGTGGGGCCATTTCACTAAAGACCGCTCCAGAACGTCACAGCTTCGCCGCCCCGGTGAAGAAGTCGTCGATCTGCTGGGGCGTGAAGCCCATCGCCTGAAAGCCCTCCTGCATCATCGGCGACGATTTGACGAACGAGCCGGAATATTCATAGGCGATCTGCACCGATCGGTCCTGCGTTTTCACCCATCCATCGACCTGGTCGAGAAGGCCTGCAGCGAGGAGCTGCAGTTTGAATTGGCGCGCTGAAACCATCTCAGGGACAACGATTGGCGCAACATAATCGGCGATCATGCCCCCGCCATTTACCCAATCGACTATGATCTGATTGTCCTCTGCGACGAAGAATTCCCCTTCGTCGGAAACGATACGGATGGATTTCGGATCAGATGCCGTTCGTGTGACGCCGGGAGAAAGCGTCTGGTCAATCGTATCGAGCACCGGCGAGATATCGACCGGTGTGGCCTGCCCGCGAGCGGCGCCGTAGAGCTGGTTTGCTTCAGCGTTGCGAGCATTCGTCAAGTCGGTCATTACCCGCGCCGCACTGTCGGGAGCATCGAAGCCTTCGGATATTCGATGGCGCAACGTCCGTCGTCTTCAACTGCGGCACCGGCGCTCTGGCATGTGCTCGGCCCTCGAAATCGCCCATGTGGCGTTCTCCGCGGTCGCTGCCACCGGCAAGATCAAGCCAGCGACTGTTTCCAAGGAAGGCGCCGCCTACGCGGGCGTCGAGACGATCTGCGCCGATCCATCCCACACCACCACCGTCAATGCCGTTGTGCTCGTCGCACAGGCCTAGTACCCCTCCGCAGAGATTATGACTCTTTGACTGGATAGGCCTTGTGGAGTTTTTCACGGGCTTTTTCGGTGGTGAACATCCATTGGATTTGTGCCCTTTGCGCGTTTCTCTGCTGCTGCCAAGCATTGATCTCTGCAATCATCCTGTGTTTGTCGTCGATCCTGCGGTCGAGGCATTGGCTTTTCAAAACGCCAATCTCGATCTCGACGTATCCCCACGCCGAGGACCGCCTTGCTTTGTCACGGTGATAGCGATGTTTTGCTGAGGTGAGCGGTATCGCCACGTTGCTAACAACGAGGATAACGACGTGTCTATCCATCAGCTTGAGATTTTGGCGGGCAGTATGCGGCGCCGGAAGTTCACACGAACTTCCAAGGAATCGATCGTTTCGGAGACGCTGACTGGCGAGATGACGGTGACGGAGGTTGCGCGAC
>NZ_JARWLA010000030.1:0-86257 GCF_047445805.1 Rhizobium sp. BR 314
TGTATGTAGATATCGCGCAGGTCGCCGTTGGACGAGGCGATGACGACGCCGTTCTTGCCGGCCGTCTTGGCCTTGGCGAGCAGCGCACGCCAGCCATCCAGCGTGTCGATACCGGTGGGTTTGCCGTCGGGCCCCAAGGCGCCGAGCTCCTTGAGCACATTCTTATTGTAGTAAAGCACCTCGCCATGCACGTCGAACGGAACGGCATAGCGGACCTTGTCGACCGTCGAAGCGCCGATTGCGTTCGGCGGATAGTCACTATCCTTCAGGCCGACAGATTCGAGTTCCTTCGGATCGATTGGCGAGACGGTCTTGGCGGTCACCGCGCCCGCTAGACGCGACAGGTGGTAGGTCGCGATGTCGGGTCCCTGACCGACGGCTGCCGATGTCTGCAGCTTGGTGTAATAGGGAACGCCCCATTCCAGGGTGGTCCCCTTGATCTCGATCTTGTCCTTGTGCTCTTCGTTGAAGCGCTGAATTAGCGCCTTCATACGTACGCCGTCGCCTCCCGACAGAAAGTCCCACCAGACGACATTTTCGACTGCGAATGCCGGAAAGGCAGTCATGACGGCTATCGCCGCGATCGATGCTTTCAATAGATTACGCATTTTCACTCCTCCAGGCTGATCGGTTTTCCTGCCGGGGCCACCGCGAACGGAAGGCCGTCATGTCTTGCGCCGCAGCCTAACTGGCTGCGTGGTATCCTTTGCCCATGCTGTCAAACAGCGCCGCCTTTGCACCTTCGGCGGCAAAGGCGATTTCCGCTCCATTGCGCACCGTTGTGACGGGCGCGTCGACGCCGATGATCCGCGTGCCATCGCTTAGTTCGGCATGGATGAGCGAGCGGTCGCCCATCTGTTCGACGGTGACGACCCGACCTTTCACCAGGCCGTCAGGAGCGACCGTCAAATTTTCCGGCCGGACGCCAAGCGTGAGGTTATCGGTGGGCAAGCCATCGAAGCAAATGGCAGTGTGCAGCCTTGTGCCGGCGGTCGTGACGGCAATCGCGCCGCCCGGAGCGTCCTCGATTCTGGCGACCGGCAAGAAATTCATTGGCGGCGAGCCGACAAATTGCGCGACGTAGCGCGTGCTTGGCCGGGAATAAATCTCCATGGGCGCGCCCACTTGCTCGACCCTTCCCTTGTTGAGAAGGACAATCCGGGTCGCAAGGGTCATTGCCTCGATCTGGTCATGGGTCACAAAAACCATCGTGGCGCCAAGACGTTCGTGTAACTGGGCCAGCTCGAAACGGGTGCGTGTGCGCAAGCCGGCATCCAGGTTCGATAAGGGTTCGTCGAAAAGAAAGATATCGGGTTCGCGCACAATAGCGCGACCGATCGCAACGCGCTGACGCTGGCCACCGGATAGCTGGGCCGGCTTTCGCTCGAGGAGATGTTCCATCTCCAGCATTTTGGCCGCAGCCGAAATCCGGGTTTCGATCTCGGCTTTCGGCGTGCCAATATTGACCAGCCCGAAGGCGAGGTTTTCCCGAACACTCATATGCGGATAGAGCGCGTAGGACTGGAACACCATGGATACGCCGCGCTGGCCCGGCGTCAGCTGATCGACGCGACGCCCACCGATCCAGATCTCGCCGCCGGAAATCGTCTCCAGCCCGGCGATCATCCGCAGGAGCGTGGATTTGCCGCAGCCGGAGGCGCCAAGGAAAACGATGAACTCGCCGCGCTCTATGGCGAGCGAGATGTCGTTGAGCACCTCCACCGCGCCAAAACTCTTGGAAACGCCGCGGATGCTCACGCCTGCAACTGTGTTGGCCACCTAAACCTCCTCCCGGTCATATGCGGCGATTGATTTTACTAGAGTCGCCTATCCGACCGCAGTCTCGATGACACAATCGAGCAAGGTCGCGGCGACCGGATCGGTGCCGGGAGCCTCACGCATCAGACCGAAGGTCGTTGCCACGATGCGACCGGCGCCAACCCTGCGTTCGGCGATCGTTGCGCAGGGCTTGTGGATCCAGCCTGCCATCGTGCCGGCATGAACCAGCCCGTCGAAATGGATCGGCCTGAATCCGGTAATGACGCGGTTGGGATTGACGCCGACAAAAGAGAGGTCGTTGAGCGGGCCGCCGGGCAGGCGATCGAATACGCCGGTGCGTTTCACCCAGCTAAAGCCGGTCACCCAATTGCCTTTCCAGATCGTGCCATTGCGCTCTGTTACGCGCATCTGAGGCATGGCCTGCCCTCGATCGCCTCCTGTCGGATAGTTCCAATTCGGTTGATCATTGCGCAGATTGCCAAAGGGTAGGGGTGCCGCGTCGGCGAGCGTCACGTAGCGGGCACCATGTTCCATGGCGTCGATATCAGCCTGGCTGAGCGCCGTTACCACCCGCACATCCGCTTTGTTTGCATTGACCAGCTGGTAGCCAAGACCCGCCAGATAGCGTTCGATTTCCGGCTCTGCCGAGAAGACGGATAGTGTTGGCTTAGCGCGGGCGGAGTAGACGCTGATATCGACGCTGTTGCGCGCGATCTCTTTGCCTGCGACCGCGAGTGAGAACTGGACGCTCGTCCGCTTTCCAGTCATGTCCGCTGCAAAGGACAATGCCAGCGCCGGCAGGCGATGCACCGTGGTCGCATCCTGCGCCGGGACTGCTATCTTACCGGCTGCGGCACCGTCGATGCTCCAGGTTAACTGCGCCGCGGGCAGCACCTTGCCGCCACTCGAGATTTCGAGCTCGACACTGGCAATACTGCCGGCCCAGACCGCATAGCGCTGCATGCGCGGCACGATGACCACGTCGCCATTAATCTCATGGAAGCGATTGTGATAGGCGCGCGGATTGCGCTCCATGTCCATCAGGCCGTTCGCCTCCCAGTGCAGGTCGGTGAGCTCGGTGATGACATAGCCCTGGATCGAGGCATGACGGCGCATCTCTTCGATTTCAAACTTCAGCGCATTGAACTGATGCCACTGAGTATCCTCGATAAAGGAGCCGAAGGACGGAAAGACCTTGTCGAACTGATAGGTGCGGAAGCGCTGCTCAACACCATGCGGATAGGTCGCGCCCTCGCTGTCCCATTCGAGACCGTTGATGAACCAGAACGGCTCCTCGCCATTCTGCTTCAGCTTTTCGGGATGCGGTAGCCCCCAGACACCGAATTCGGAGACAACGAGGGGCTCGCTGCCCCGCCGCGTCGCATCGCCGTTCGGCGAATAGGACCAGTCGGGCCGCTTGGCGAAGGCCGAAACCCAGTCGGCCCATTCGCGCGCCATTTCCGGCACCGAAGCATAGTAGTGGTAATCGTCGATGTCGGAGACGACATGGAAGTTCGGAACGCAGGCAGAGTTGTCGACCACCAGTCGCGTCGGATCTTTTCTCTTTAGCCAATGGTAGGCGTTGTGAAGCCACAAGCGCTGTTCGGTGCTTTCGACGAGACGCGTCCCCCAATCTTCGTTGATGATAGTCCAGATCACGATGGAGGGGTGGTTGCCGTCGCGGCGCAAGATACCTTCCATCGTATCGAGCAAACGCTGTGCCGACTTCTCGGTGAACGTCTGGATATTGGGGATTTCCGTCCAGACAAGCAGGCCAAAGCGATCGGCAACGTCATAGTAGCGCGGGTCGGGAACCTTGATATGGCAGCGCAGGAGATTGAGGCCGAGCTCTTTCGATTTGCGTGCCTGGTCCTCCAGAAACTCCAGCGACGGCGGCGTGTAGATATCTTCGGGATAGTAGTCCTGGTCGAGCGCACCGCGCATGTAGAACGGTTGGCCGTTCAGGAAGAATCTTCCGTCTCTCGCCTCGAAGGTTCGAAAGCCGAAATTCTCTGCGGCGACGTCAATGACGATTTCGCGCTGATGTAGTTCAACGACGGCACGATAAAGCGCGGGATCGTCAAGCGACCAGGCCTCGACCTCGGCAATATTCAGCTCGGCGGATGCGTGCGTCTCTGCATCAACTGCAAGCTCGGCGGACGCCGCTATCGTGCCGTTCCGGTCGAAAAGCGTCACGTGCATTGTGCCGGTGAAAGCCGCTGCCAGTTCGACGTCAACGGTCACATCTCCGGTCACGAGATCGGCGCGAATGCTCTGATGCGCGATATGCGCCTCGCAACGGCATTCAAGCCAGACAGACTGCCAGATGCCGCCCAACATGCCGTACCAGCTCTGCTTGCCATGCGGAATTTCATCAAAGGGAAAATCGGGGAAGGCTTGTGCGTCGGCGCTCGGTAACGTCACACGTACATCCAGGTGCAATTCTTGTCCGTGCATGTCGGCTGGAATGACGAATTCAAACGGCAAATAGCCGCCCTCATGCGACCCCAGCGGGCGACCATTGACGGATACTTCAGCGAAATAGTTCACGGCACCGAAATGCACGATGACCTGGCGATCGAGCCAGTCCCGCGGCACGGTGACCGGGCGGGAATAGGTTGCAACACCCGCCGCGGCACGCAGATCGGTGAGATGGACTTGCCAGGGCCCGGGGACAGGGATGGTTGCGCGCTCCCGCCCCTCCAGCTGAAAATCCCAAATCCCATCCAGTGACAGGCGCGAACGCGGCCCCGATTGGGTGTCGGTGAAACGGCGAGAGGCGATGGTCATGGGCCGCAAGCTTTCCAGTTGGATTTAGTCACAAAGTAAGTTACATATAGGTTTCGTAACTTAAAAAATTAACATCCGCAAGAGCCGCCGCTTCACATTGTCCGCCAGATTTTCTAACGTGCGTGCCAGCTGTCCAAGAAAGAAACCGAGTGAACGACAAAACGACGAAACGACCGACAATGTCCGACATCGCCGCAAAGGTCGGCGTTTCGCATGCCACGGTTTCACTGGTATTGAATGCGGCGCCCGGCAAGCGCGTATCGGAGGAGATGCGCACGCGCGTTCTCACCGTTGCCGAGGAGCTGGGCTATCGCAAGAGCACGCCGGCCAATGGCCCGATCGGCGGAATCATCGTGCTTCTGATCGACGATCTGATGGCCTCGCATCACGCCGCACCGCTGATCGAGGGCGTGCGTGAAGCCGCCGAAGGGAAGGGGCTTGCGGCACTCACCGTCGTAACTGGTGGACAGGTCGAATTCGCGGAATCCATTCTCGATTACCTGGGCAGGCGTCAGATCGTTGGGGTGATTTATGCCACCCTGATCACCCAGTTGGCCCCGATACTACCCGCAAAACTCGGAAACTATCCGACGGTGCTTTTGAACTGCCATCAACAGCGGGCTGAGTTTTCCTCCATCATCCCGGGCGATCTCGCCGGCGGCTTTGCCGCCACAGAAGCGCTGATCAAGGCAGGGCATCGCCGGATCGCAATGATCGATGCGGGCAAGGATAGGCTGGAGGCAGCCCGTGATCGGTTGAGCGGCTACCGTCAGGCGCTGACCACCTATGACATCGCCGTTGATCCCGAGCTGATCGCCTCTGGCGCCTGGTCGCTCGATCTCGGCCGGGAGAAGATGCTACATCTGCTCGACCTGCCGTCGCCGCCGACGGCAGTGTTTTGTTTTTCAGACCGCGTGGCGATGGGCGCCTATGATGCGATCAGACTGCGAGGTCTGAAAATCCCTGACGACATCTCCGTGGTTGGCTTCGACGACGACAGTCTTGCTCGAAAAATTCTGCCGCCGCTCACTACGCTAAAACTGCCGCACGAGGACATGGGGCAATGGGCAGTGGCTGAATTGCTGGAAAAGATCGCGCAACCCAAGAAGCCGCCGGTGCGGCTGAAGATGGAGTGCCGGTTGATCCGACGCGATTCCATCGCGCCGCCGCGCTGAAAAGATTGGAACAGCCGTCAGCCAAAACTCGAGCGCTGTGTCGGCCGGAATTCCGGCACCCATGAATTTCCTCTGATGTCGCAATGTTCACAACCGGGTCGCCGGAAAATGCGCCCGTCGATGCGTGAGCCAGCCGTGCCGATTTGTTCACCATCCCGATCGCGATCAGCTTTCGTCACGAAAATGAATCGATTGGCCAGAACCGATTCAGAACTCTCGTTGGACGATAAGGGATCCATTGGCGACTCTGATCGTCATGATCCGTCACCCCTACCATCTCTACACCGAACGAACCGAACCGGCGAAAAATACGGCCCGGTTCTATGCCTTGGAGATCTCTGAAACCTTGTTCGGCGAGGCCTGCCTGATAAGGCGCTGGGCGCATAGGCGCCTTGGACAATGTATGATCCATCACTTCGAGCGTGAGGATGAGGCCGTGAAGCTGTTTCTCGACATCACCCGGAAAAAGAAAGCGCGCGGCTATCGGCCGAAGCCCATCCTCTCGCTTCCGTAACGCTCTTGCGAGCTGGAAGTGGGAAGGGCACGAGCCTTTCGGAATGCGCACAAAAAAGACTGCCGAATTGAACCTACTCTGCCTGACAGGCTTCGTGGCCGGCCTGGTCCTTCAGACATAAGGCAGCCGTTGCCAGAAACCGGGTCACCGCCGGCCTCGTTGGCTCTCCAGCGGTCGCTATCGCCGTCTGCAGCCTCACGTCGAAATGTTCGATGCGTCGGAAAACCAGCTGAGAATGTGTGTTTCTGGTGAGCGATTCCGGCACAAAGGCGACGCCAAGACCGGACGCAGCCTGATCAAGCATTGCGTGCCAGCTGTTCTTCTCCTCGCGCAATTGCGGTTGGAAGCCGGCTTTTCCGCAAGCGGCCAGGATCGAATGATACATGAAAGCCCCTGTTGATTCAGCGCAGACGATCAGCCGCTCCGACATGAGGTCGCCCAATCTAAGAGCAGGCTTTTCCGCCAGCGCATGGTCGGCCGGAAGGGCCGCAACGATCGGCTCCTCACCCGCCGCCCGCATTACCAACTGCGCACCATGCAAGGGCGGATGAAGAAATGCGACATCGATCGACCCGGCAGCCAGCGCGACGGCCTGATCATTGGTCGGCAGATTTCGAAGGGTGACGTCCACGCCGGGATAAAGTGCCTTATAGCGGCGGATAATGGTTGTCATCTGACCGGCCTGGGGCAGCTCGCAATAGCCGACGGCCAAGGCACCGGCATCGCCGCGCGCAGCATCCTGCGCTTCCTGCACCGCACGATTAACATGACTCAAGGCTGCCCCCAGCTCGCGCGCCAGGATCATGCCGGCCTCTGTTAGAACGACCTTGTGCGGCGACCGTCGCAGCAGGGTACATCCGATCGTCTGTTCCAGTTTCTTGATCTGATGCGACAGGGCGGGCTGGGTCAGATGAAGCCGCGCTGCGGCCTTACTGAAATGCAGCTCTTCGACCAGGACACAGAAGCTTTCGGCATATTTGAGCATGTCTGATGATAAATTTTATCTATCGCAAAACGCAACAAAATAAATTTCCCATTGAAACGCGGCCATCCTAGTCTCCGCGCACAGGAACATTCGAAGCGTTCCTGTTCGTGCTCCGGGATCTGGCGGGGCGGTACATATAGCCGCCACGAAGGCGGCAGCGGAGGGGAGATTTATGTCGAACAGAATCAAGGTTCTGCCGTCACTGGCGATTTCGTTGATGACGGTGGGACTTTTGCCGTGCCTGTCACTGGCCGACGAGAACCGCGCCGAGCTGATGAAGGCGCACCGCGGAGGAACCGTGCGCCTAGTCTCCAAGTCGGCCGGCGGTACAATCGATCCGCAGATCAACTACGCTCCCCAATATTGGAACTATTTTCCGGGTCTCTATGATGGCCTCGTCTCCTTTCGAAAGGCCGGGGGCGTCGACAGTCTCGTTGTGGTTGCCGATCTTGCTGAGGCGATGCCTGTCATTGAGAATGATGGCAAGACTTATGTCTTCAAGCTGCGCAAGGGCATCAAATTCTCGAACGGCAAGGAGTTGACGACCGACGATGTCGTGGCCTCGTTCCAACGCATTTTCAAGGTGTCGAGCCCGACGTCGGGAACCTGGTACAACGGCATTGTCGGCGCCGACGCCTGTCTTGCAAAGCCGGCCGACTGCACGCTCGATGGCGGCGTTGTTGCTGACAAGTCGAACTCGACCGTCACGATCAATCTGACGGCGCCAGACGCCGAATTCCTTGACAAACTGTCGATGCCGCATGCTTCGATCCTGCCGAAGGAAACCGCCCCGCAGGATACCGGGGTCGAGCCCATACCCGGGACCGGTCCCTATGCGATTGAGAGCTATGATCCGAACAAGGCACTCGTCTGGGCACGCAATCCTCATTTCAAGGAATGGAGCGCCGAGGCGCAGCCGGATGGCTATGTCGACCGGTTCGAGCTCGATTTCGGCCTGACCGAAGATGCCCAGGTCAATGCTGTCATCAATGGCCAGGCAGACAGCATGTTCGATCAGCCGCCAACCACGCGTTTGGCTGAACTTGGCACGAAATATCCAAACCAGGTTCACCTCGATCCACAGCTTGCCTTCTGGTACCTGCCCCTCAATGTCAATCTGCCGCCGTTTGACAACGTGAAGGCTCGCCAGGCTCTGTCCTATGCGGTCGACCTGAAGGCCATGGTGAATTTCTTCGGCGGCCGCAACCTCGCGACGCCCACCTGTCAGGTTCTTCCGCCCGGGCTTGAGGGCTATAACTCATTCTGCCTCTACACCAAGTCACCCGGAGCGGCATGGTCGGCACCGGATCTGGAGAAGGCAAAGCAGCTCGTTGGCGAGTCCGGTACCGCAGGGCAATCGGTCACCATCGTCATTGATGACGGCGAAATCTCGCGCAACATCGGCTCATACCTGCAGAGCGTTCTGAACAAGATCGGCTACACCGCCAGCGTCAAATCGATATCGGCCAATATTCACTTCGGCTACATTCAAAACTCCAACAACAAGGTCCAGCTGTCGGTGACGCAATGGTACGGGGATTACCCCGCAGCCAGCGATTTCCTGAACGTGCTGCTTGGGTGCGGTTCGTTCCGCAAGGGGTCAGATTCCTCGCCGAATATATCGGGCTTCTGCAACCGGACCCTCCAGGACCAGATGCAGAAGGCCATGGCGCTCGGGATCACGGATCAGGCGGGAGCGGCCAAGCTTTGGGCTGCGATCGATCAAGACGCGATGAAATATGCGCCCCTGATCCCCCTGTTCAATCCAAAGCAGGTGACGCTGGTCTCCAAGCGCATCGGCAACTTCAAATATTCCACGGCCACCAATGCCTGGGCCTATACCCTGGCCTGGGTGCACTAGGGCTATGATGGAGCCGGGCATGCTAAGTTCTAATCCCCAACAGCTGGATCCTCCCGGACCGATGGCGCCGATTGAGAGTGCCACCTCTCAATCGGCGCGGGTGAATATGGCCGAGCATAGTGAACAGCTAGGCGAGCCGGCGCCTGGTCCCTGGAGGCAGGCATTAACCAAGCTTTGGCGCGATCGATCGGCGATGATGGCGGCGCTCCTGCTCTTCGCCATCATCGTGGCGTCGCTGCTCGCACCGGTCTACGCCGAGCGCATTGCCGGCGTCGACCCCTTCAATTCCAGCCTTGAAGCGGAAGTCATTCTGGATGGCCAGAGCGTGCCGGTGCTCGCGCCCTCGACCGAAGGGCTCGGGATCGGCGTCGTACCGATCGGCCCGACATGGCGGTTGAATGCCTATTTCCTCGGCGCTGACGAGCAGGGACGGGACGTGATGGCGAGGCTGCTTTACGGCGGGCGTGCCACCTTGTTCATCGGCAGCCTATCGACGGCGATCACCCTGATTCTGGCCGCAATCCTTGGCATCTGCGCTGGTTTCTTCGGTGGCTGGATTGATCAGCTGCTGTCGCGCGTCCTCGACATCCTCTGGGCTTTCCCGATCTACCTTCTCGCGATTTGCCTTTCGATCGTTCTGCTTACAGCGCATATCGAGATCGGGCCGCTGACCATCGATTCCGGCAGTCTCTTGATCCCGATCGGCATCATCGGCATCATTTACGTACCTTACGTCGCGCGACCGATCAGAGGGCAGGTTCTGGCACTGCGCAGAAGCGAGTTCGTCATGGCCGCCATCGGCCTTGGTGTGCCGCCATTGCGGATCCTGATCAGGGACATCCTGCCCAATGTCGTCACTACGCTCATCGTCTTCGTGCCGCTGATGATGGCACTGAATATCGCCACGGAAACGGCATTGTCGTTCCTTTCCCTTGGTGTCCAGCCACCCGGCGCCAGTTGGGGCACGATCATTCGAGACGGCCAGAGCCTGCTTTACAGCCGGCCATGGGTGTCGACGGCTCCAGGCCTCGTCATCATCGTCACCATCGTCGCGCTCAATATTCTCGGCGACGGCGTGCGCGATGCCTTTGATCCCCGCGCCAAGCTAAGACCGTGAGACGCCTATGTTGATTGTTCTCTTTCAACGCCTCGTGCAGATGTTGTTCGTGATGTTCGGCATCAGCGTGCTCGTCTTCCTGATCTTCTTTGCAACGCCGGGCTCCGATCCGGCCGCCCGTATTGCCGGCAAGAATGCCGCGCCGGAAACGCTGGTTGCGGTGCGTCATGATTTCGGCCTCGATCAACCGCTACCGGTCCAATACGTGGTCATGATGAAGAAGCTCTTCGTCACGCAGGATCTCGTTTCCTTCGTCAATCGCGGGTTGAAGGTGGTACCGGCCATTATCGAAGCCACGCCCGTGACCCTCTCGCTCGTCTTCGGTGCAGCGTTCTTCTGGGTGGTCGGCGGTCTTGCCGTCGGCATTGTCGCGGCAGCCTGTCGTCATAGCATCGTCGATCGGCTCTTGATGATCCTGTCACTGACGGGTGTCGCTATCCCCGTCTTCTGGCTAGGTGAGATGACGAATCTTCTCTCGCAGAACAGATTGCACGATACGATCCTGTTCTCCTGGGTGCCGCCTCTTGGCTATGTTCCATTGCACGAGGACCCGATCGGCTGGTTTAAGGCGTTGCTACTGCCTTGGCTGACTTTGGCATTGGGATTCATCGGGATCTATGGTCGCGTACTGCGCGCCAATATCGTCGAAATCTATCAGGAAGACTTTATCCGCACGGCTCGGGCAAAGGGTTTGTCGGAAACGCGCGTCCTGTTGCGCCACGCCTTACGCATGTCACTTGTGCCTTTCGTCACCATGTTCGGGCTTGATTTCGGCGCCCTGGTCGGCGGCGGCGCGCTGATGACCGAGGTCCTCTTTGGGCTGAATGGCGTCGGCAAATTGACCTATGATTCCCTGCAGAGCCTGGATCTTCCGGTCATCATGGCGAGCGTCATGTACGCGTCGTTTTTCGTGGTGCTGGCCAATGCAATCGTCGACATGGCCTATGTCGTGCTCGACCCTCGCATGAGGAGCCATTGATATGACAACACCACTTCTCGAGGTACGCGGTCTTTCGGTCTCCTTCGCCGGCCGCAACGGTATGATCGGCGTCATCGACAACCTGTCCTTCCAGGTGAACGAGGACGAAACCCTATGCATCGTCGGCGAGTCCGGCTCGGGCAAGTCGGTCGCCCTTTTGAGCATGCTCGGACTGCTCGATCCGTTTTCCTCCAAGGTGGAAGGTTCCGCCGTGTTCAAGGGGCAGGACATTCTGCGCGCCTCGCAAAAGACCCTGCAGGACATTCGTGGACGCCAGATCGCCCTCATCTCCCAGGACCCGATGACGGCAATGACGCCGGTCCATACTATTGGCTGGCAGATTGTCGAACAGATACGTGCCCATGCCGGGATATCGAGCCGGGCCGCTTGGAACCGCGCCGTCGAGCTGCTGGGCGAGGTCGGCATCGCCAATCCGCGCATGGCGGCTGAGTGCTATCCACACCAGCTGTCTGGTGGCATGCGGCAGCGCGCCGTCATCGCCATGGCGCTTTCGTGCAACCCATCCCTTTTGGTTGCCGACGAACCGACGACAGCGCTTGACGTGACCGTCCAGGCGCAGGTTCTCGATCTGCTTCGGCGCCTGAGGCGTGACTTCGGGTCGTCGATCGTCCTCATCACGCACGACATGGGTGTGGTTGCCGAAATGGCCGATCGCGTTCTCGTGATGTATTCGGGTCGCATCGTCGAACAGGGTCCATGCGATGCGATCTTCGACGATGCCTGGCACCCCTACACCTGGGGTCTGCTCGATTCCATACCGCCGTTGGACGGTCCACGTCCGGAGCGGCTCATCTCCATACCTGGCTCGCCACCGCAGCCCGACAGACGCCCGCCAGGCTGTGTCTTCGGCCCGCGTTGCCGCGCACGGTTGCCCGCCTGCTCAGACTTGCCACCACGGCAGATCGCCCATGGGCGCGAAGCACTGTGCTTTGTCGATTCAGCCGGCCGGCCGGCGGCGAGATTACGGATTTCCAGCAATATGGACCAGCCAGCATGACGGCAACATATGCCTCTTCATCGTTCCAGGAAGCTGCACCGCTTCTCAGCGTCGACCGTCTTTCCAAGACCTTTGTCGTCGGCAGGACCTTCATTCCCGGTAGCGGACAACCCATTCACGCGGTGGACGCCGTTTCCTTTGACGTCTTTCCGGGAGAAACGATGGGCCTGGTCGGAGAATCCGGTTGCGGCAAGTCGACCCTCGGCCGCTGCCTGGTCCGCCTTTACGAAGTAAGCTCGGGCCGGGTCCTGCTTGAAGGAACCGATATCGCGCCACTATCGACGCGGCAATTACGCCCCTATCGGCAACATATGCAGATGATTTTCCAGGACCCGGCGGCGTCCCTCAACCCGCGCCGGCGTGTCGGCGATCTGCTGGCTGAGCCCTTGCGGGTGCACAAGGTTGCCGATCGAGCCGGGATCGCTGAGCGATTGCGGGAGCTGATGGACATTGTCAGCCTGCCCGCCTCGTTTCTCGATCGCTATCCGCACGAATTTTCAGGCGGCCAGCGCCAGCGCATCGGCATCGCGCGGGCTCTTGCTCTCGAGCCGAAGCTGATTATTGCCGACGAACCCGTCTCCGCGCTCGACGTCTCGGTGCAAGCGCAGATCGTCAACCTCTTTGCCGATCTGCGCAAACGGCTGCAGTTGACCATCCTTTTCATCGCCCATGATCTGAGCGTCGTGCGCCAGGTGTCGGATCGCACGGCAGTGATGTATCTCGGTTCGATCGTGGAGATCGGCCCGACCGATATTCTGTTTCACAGACCCGCCCATCCCTACACCCAGGCTTTGTTGTCGGCCATCCCCGTTCCGCGCATCGGAGGCGCAAGGAAACGCGAGCGCATCCTGCTGAAGGGCGAGATACCGAGCCCCGCCAACCCACCGTCCGGCTGCAGGTTCCACCCGCGCTGTCCGGCAGTGCAGGCGCGTTGCCGGACCGAACGCCCGGCGCTGACAACGCTGGTCGATGACCGGCAGGTCGCCTGCCACTTTCCCTTTCGTTCATAGGTGAGGCCTCGGCTCGCCAGTCCCAAATCCAACCATTGTTAGGCATCATGACCGCAACGCTCACCTTCTCCTTCTCTCCCCTCTCGCCGTCCGACCTCGCAAAGCAGCCCGAGGCGACCGTAGTCGCCTTCGTCGGCGAAGATTTGAAGGTTGGTGCGGGCACGGCGGAGCTGCTTGCCGGTCTGGATTGGCAGTTGTTTGCGCGTGCCGCTTCCGATTCCGGCTTTCGCGGCAAGACCGACGACACTATGACCCTGTTTGCAGGCCATCGCCGCATTGTCTTCGTAGGCATGGGAACTGGTCGTGCCGCTCCCATCGATCTCGGTGGCCGCGCCGCGACCGCTGCAGGCTATGCCGCGAAGATCGCAATTGCGGCGGATCTTCCGGGAAGTGTCGACCTTTCCCCGCAAGCAACCGCAGAATTGGCCCTCGGCTTTCGCCTTGCGAGCTATCGCTTCAACACCTACCGGACCCGCAAACCCGAACCGCAGCTGCCCGCCGAGCGGCATGTCTCAGTGCTGACCTCATCGCCGGAAGAGGCTCAAATCGCTCATGCGCGCGAGACTGCGATTGCCGAAGGCGTCGAGCTCGCCCGCTCGCTCATCAATGAGCCGGCTAATGTTCTTACGCCTTCGGAATTTGCGCGGCGTCTGCAAATTCTCGATGGCGCCGGCGTTGAGGTCCAAATCCTCGGAGAGGCCGAACTTGAACACATGGGCTTCCGCGCCCTTCTCGGTGTTGGGCAGGGGTCAAGTGAGGAAAGCCATGTGGCCATCCTTCGTTGGCAAGGCGCCGGCGACCCCGATGCCCCGCCGCTTGGCTTTATCGGCAAGGGTGTCTGCTTCGACAGCGGCGGCATCTCGATCAAATCCGCAAACGACATGGCCGAAATGAAGGGGGACATGGCAGGTGCCGCCTGCGTCACGGGCCTGATGCTGGGGCTTGCCCGCCGCAAGGCTCCCGTCAATGCCGTCGGCGCTATTGGCCTTGTGGAGAACATGCCCGGGGGCAAGGCGCAACGCCCGGGGGACATTGTTCGCTCGCTGTCCGGCCAGACCATCGAGATTATCGACACCGACTATGAGGGCCGCCTGGTTCTCGCCGATTTGCTGTGGCATGTGCAGTCGACATTCCAGCCCCGTTTCATGATCGATCTGGCAACACTTACTCACGATATCGTCACAGGCATCGGCCGCGAGCGCGCTGGCATGTTTTCCAACAACGACGAGCTCGCCGCGTCCTTAGAAAATGCCTCCTCTGCGACCGGCGAACTCGTCTGGCGCATGCCGATGGGACCGAATTTCGACGAGGAAATGGATTCGAAGATTGCCGACGTTCGCAATATCGACTCTCCATCCGGCGGCGCCTGCACGGCGGCGAACTTTATTCAGCGTTTCGTCAATAGCGTACCCTGGGTTCACCTCGACATTGCCGGCCCGGCCTATGACCTGCCAAAGAGCGCCATTAGCCCGAGTTGGGGTACGGGCTGGGGCGTGCGGCTTCTCGACCGCCTGACGCGCGACCTTGAACCTCAACATCGGGTTCGATGACGAAGTCTTGAACCTCCAGATTTCGAACCTTTGCGCGGAAGGGCAGGAACGTCGTCCTTCCGCGCATGGGGAGCGCGCGGCGATCCGAACCGACCCGGAATATTCCAAGGAAAGGACATAATATGTTTGATTCCAGCAGACATATGCGCGGCCCAACCAAGCATACCCGGGCCGCATACTCCAAGTCGTCTCATCGGCGCCTCAGCAATGGCATGGCTCACCTTGGCGCTTGGTTCCTTAGTAGCGCCCTGGCGGTGAGCACACCTCTTTCGAGCCTTTGGGCCGCAAGCGGTGGCGACAAGGCCCCGAAAAGCACGGCCGGGACGTTCGACAAGGTCAACGATATCCCGCCGCGGCTGCAATGGACGGCAAATTTCGGTTATTGCGGTGAGGTCTCGTTCATAAGCGCCGGCCTCTACTATGGCCAATATGTCTCCCAATATGATGCGCGCTCGATCGCAAGCAAGAAGTCCGATCAGTCCAAGGAAGGCAGCCAGCTTCTGCTTGGCGTAAACGACGCCTATGCCGCATCGCAAATGCATTTGAATGCCGTTCAATGGAAAAGCACCTCGACGGTGGACCCGAAGAATTTCCTGGCCTGGGTGAAGGAAAACGTCGCGTCGGGCTATCCGGTCATCATCAGCGTCTTTGAAAATCGCCACTCCTTCGATGGATCTAACGACGAAAATGCGGGAGATGCCGAATACGACCATATCGTGCAGGTTACCGGCATCTCATCGAAGCATCCCTTGAGCAAGCCTTCGGTCTATGACGCCGATGATGTCATGACCCTTAGCGACAACGGCCTTTGGTCTCCGACAGGCCAGCCCGCCTATGTCTATCACTATACTTCCGGGGCTTTCCTGGCGAACCGCAAGGAGGCGAATTCGGAAACCCATCTCATCTATTCTCTGCCGCGTGAAGGCAGGAATTACGGCGTGGTGATCACCGGGATCATCGACCACGACGGCAAGACGTTGCCGGTTCGTCTCTCCACTGATCGAAAGTTCGAGAAGCCGGCGATGCGCGAGGGATCGAATACGCGACCGCAAGCCGAGGATCTGACATTAGCGGTCACCGTTTCGGGGCTGAGGCCGGGGCTCTCGTACAAGCTCTATCGCTATAATAGCTTCCAAGCGGTCCCCGACTCGGGTTTCAACGCCAACGCCGCCAAAGCGGATAAGATATGGGCGATTAATATCCAGGCGGGATCAACCTACATCGTGAAGGAAAAGATCCGCTCCGACGAAATTGCGGTCTATCGCGCCGTCCCGGATACCGCCCCTTAGTCTGGGCGGTATCGCAGTCCATGTACCATTCGCTTCGTCCGATAATTGGCGAAATCGCCTTCGCGCGCCCTTATCTAGGGGAGACCATCTGAGCGTTGCGGCTTGCCCAGCTCTTGAGCCGCAAGCCGTTCAGCCGGATGAAGCCCTGGGCATCGTGATGGTCATAGGCGCCGGAACCTTCCTCGAAGGTCACGAGGTCCGACGAGTACAGGGAACAGGGCGACGTCCGGGCGACGACGCTGACAGCGCCCTTATAGAGCCGGAGCGTCACCTCGCCGCTGACATAGGCTTGGCTCTGGTCGATCAGGGCCTGCAGCATCTCCCGCTCCGGAGAAAACCAGAAGCCATTATAGATCAGTGCGGCGTAGCGCGGCATGATCTCGTCCTTCAAATGTGCGGCAGCACGGTCAAGCGTGATGGACTCGACGCCGCGATGAGCAGCAAGCAGGATGGTGCCGCCCGGCGTCTCGTAGATCCCGCGCGACTTCATCCCGACGAACCGGTTCTCGACCAGATCGACCCGTCCGATCCCGTGCCTACCGCCCAATCTGTTGAGTTCGCTCAGAAGCGCTGCAGGTGTCAGGGCGGTGCCGTTCAAGGAAACAGCATCGCCTCTCTCAAAACCGACGATGATGGTTTCCGGCTCGTTTGGCGCGTGCAGCGGGTCGACGGTCCGCTGATAGACATAGGAAGGAGCAGTTTCAGAGGGATCCTCCAGCACCTTTCCTTCCGTCGAGGTATGGAGAAGGTTCGCGTCGGTCGAGAAGGGAGCTTCTCCGCGCTTATCTTTGGGGATGGCGATCCGATGTTTTTCGGCATAGCCGATCAATTGGGTGCGCGATTGAATATCCCACACCCGCCAGGGCGCAATGATCTCGATCGATGGATCAAGGGCGTTGGCCGCGAGTTCGAAGCGGACCTGATCATTTCCTTTGCCGGTGGCGCCATGGGCAATGGCATCCGCGCCAACCTCTCTTGCTATGCTGACGAGATGTTTGGCGATCAGTGGGCGGGCAATGGAGGAACCGAGCAGATATTGGCCTTCGTAGAGCGCATTGGCCCGGAACATGGGAAAGACGAAATCCCGCACGAATTCTTCACGGACGTCGACGATGCGGATGTCTTTGACGCCGAGTGTCTCGGCCTTTTCGCGGGCAGGTTCCAGTTCCTCGTCCTGGCCGAGATCGGCTGTGAAGGTTACGACCTCGCATCGATAGGTCTCCTGCAGCCACTTGAGAATGATAGATGTGTCGAGGCCGCCGGAATAGGACAGCACAACTTTCCCGATCTTTTTCGTCATCGCCTTCGTCTCCATATTGATCAAGTGAAACGATAGGCCAACCGGCGCGCAATGAGCTTGCAAAGAGTTCATGAATGGGAGAGAATTTGGCAGATTATGCCAGTATGAGGAAATATAGAGATATATTATGTCAATGACTTTGGACGAGATTGACCGGCGCATTCTCAAAGTGCTTCAGCGCGACGGACGCATTTCCAATGTCGATCTGGCAAGCGAGGTCGGATTGTCGCCGTCACCGTGCCTGCGACGGGTGCGATTGCTGGAAGATGCGGGCATCATCGATCGTTATGTCGCAGTCCTCGATCCTGCCAAGGTGGGGGCGGGCCTCACGGTTTTTGCCCGCGTCTGGTTCAAGACGCAGGATGCTGAGGTGACGCTGCAGTTTGCCGAGGCCATCAGACGTTTGCCTGAGGTCATGGAGTGCTACCTGACGACAGGGGAGTGCGATGCGATCCTGCGTATCGTCACGGCCGACCTCCATAGCTACTGGCGATTCCAGGCGGATCACCTGACCCGCATTCCGAGCGTGCTGAACGTCAAGACCGACGTGCCGATGGAAACGCTGAAGCGCAGCTTCGAGCTACCCCTGGCATCCTGACGCTTGTCGCGTCTCGGATTTGGCGAACCCGCCAGCCGTCCGGATCAGGTGAAACTTCGAGCTCTACCAGGCACCCATGAGCGCATTGCCAAGGAGAGGTATTGTCTTGTTGTTTCCGTGCTGGTCGCGGACGGCGATTGACGATTGCATTTGCTTGGGAGATTTGCGGAACCAGTTGGTGGCAACGGTGGCAAGATCACCGATCATCGGACGCTTGCGCCAATCGGCAAATCGCCGGCTCATCGCCTCAGGTTCGGGACGATAGAAGAAGTCGCCTGATTTTTCGAGACCATTGATTGACGAAGCCATCGACGAGAGCGGGCGCTGGAACATTTTCGAGGGCAGCTGCAGATCCCCAGCATTTTCGTGAAATGCCGGAGCCATGAAGTCGAGCACCCAGCCGTCGGCTTCGATCCAGCAGTGGAAGTTTTCTCCGGCGCCGGACACGTATCCGTCCTCGCGATGATCAGCGAAAAGAATGTGCTTTCCTTCAAGATTGTAGGCGGCGAGGCCGCCTTTGGGTTTCGCCTTCAGCTTAAAGTGGTGTTCGAGGATGAAGGCGCCGAATGTGCTGAAATACATGGACGCCGCATCAGATCCGGCATTCTCGTTGATCAGCAGGCTGTTGATGACCTTATAGATCCGGTGATAGTCGCTTTGCTTGATTAGCATGTTGGTCCGATCCCAAACCTGTCATTTTTGCAGCGTTCCGTAAGGGATGGCATTGTCCGTGTAAACAACGGATCTCATCGTGATACCATCAGTTCCGCGAATCGCGCTCACAGAACAATGACGGTTTAACCGGGGTTGCGCATGCAGAGGGATAGTATCTCTTGAGAGTAATTTCCCGTGTGCGATGGAGCAGGGTAGCGTCGACCCGAAGACTCAGCTATTCACCTTTTGCAGGGGAGATACGCGATTCTAGGCATTCTTCAGGCAAGGCTGATCGATTAGTTAAGCAACTTTAAACGTCAAAGGATCATGATGTCTGAACATTCGCGCTCGCTGGAGTCGACAAGGCATTGCGTAGCGGACCGAAAGCCGAAAGGGACCATTATTTACATAGTGGTTGCAGCCGTTGCGATTGTTACCGGGGTTACCTCCGCGCGCCATGACAGCCCGGCACCGGCGAAAGCGCAGATCGTGAAGCTGCTTCAGTAGAGGCGGATGCGCTCGAGCTGGCCGTATGGCCAAAGCCCGAGCTTCCTGCACTTGCCGCAGAACTTCACGTTTTTGTGAACCTTAAGCGAGTTTGTAGCGCCTAGCCGGCACTGAACGCGACAGGTTTGGCATCAGCGCTTGGCGAGCTTTCTCATAGGCCTGAAGCAATCCGGCATCCTCAAGCGCCGGGATGGTGGCAAACTCACCGTCGGCGAGGCCTGCCAGCGAAGCATCGACCATGCTTTCCGCCGACATCACGATCTCTCCTGGCAAGAGTTCGACCGGCGTGCCGGCAATACCCCAGAACTCTGTTGCGGTCGCTCCCGGCAGCACCACCTGAATCCGGATATTCTTGTCGGCAAGCTCGTGCTTTAGCGACTGGCTGAAGGCAAGGACAAAAGCCTTCGTTCCTCCGTAGACGCCATTTAAGAGCTCCGGTGCAATAGCCACGATCGAGGCGATGTTGACGATGGTCCCGTGCCCGCGGGCAACGAAGCCCGGTACGGCGGCATAGGTGAGCCGCATCACAGCCGTCACGTTGAGATCGATCATATCCTGCATCTTGTCGGCGTCGGATGCGATGAGTGGCGCGGTGCCGCCAAAGCCCGCATTGTTGACCAGGATGGTAATACTCTGGTCTTCTCTCAGCACCTTCTCGACCCTGGCAAGATCATCCTTGCTGCCCAGATCGGCGGAAAGAGTTTCGACGGTACGGCCGGTTTCATCGGTGAGCCGGCTCGCCAGAGCCCTCAGCCGCTCGCCGTTGCGGGCCACCAGTATTAGGTCATAGCCCTCATTTGCCAGCCGGTGTGCGTAGATCGCACCTATGCCCGACGATGCGCCCGTCACCACCGCCGTACCTTTATGTTCCTGTGCCATGGTCGCTTCTCCAATTTACGCGCTGGCCCGATGCCTTGCGCTTGGAGAGGGTTTTACACCTGCTTGCCGATGGCCTGAATGTCGAATATACAACCTTTTAGGACATATTGCTTTCAAAGGGGTCGACACGATGCAGCAAGTCGCGTTCCTGCTCTTTCCGGGCTTCCAGATCATGAGTCTTGCAGCGGTCTCGGCCTTTGAGTTTGCCAATCTCGAGCTCAACGAGAAAGTCTACGACATTCACTTCCTCTCGGAGACAGGCGGGCCGATCACCAACTCGCTCGGGATAATCATCGATACGGAGGTAATTGACACGCCCGATTTCGACACGCTGATCGTCGCAGGGGCAGTTGATATCAAACTGCCAACCAAAGGGGAGGCGGATTTCATCCGCGCAGCTCTTCAGGCAACACGTCGTCTCGCCTCGATCTGCACAGGCGCCTTCCTTCTGGCTGAAGCCGGCATTCTCGACGGACGGCGCGCTACAACACATTGGTATCTCGCCCGCGAGCTTCGCAACCGCTATCCGCGGATCAAAACCGAGGAAGATCGCATATACATTATCGACGGTCCCGTCTGGACATCAGCGGGTATGACGGCCGGTGTCGACCTGGCGTTGGCGATGGTCGAAAAGGATCATGGGCAAGAGATCGCCCGTGCCGTTGCCCGCAAACTCGTCGTCTATCACCGGCGGGCCGGAGGGCAGTCGCAGTTTTCTACATTGCTGGAACTAGAGCCGAAATCCGATCGCATCCAGAGCGCGCTTGATCATGCCCGCAGCAATCTCAAATCGACGTTGTCGGTGGAGGAGCTCGCGGATGTAGCGCATCTCAGTCCGCGCCAGTTCAGCCGCGCATTCAGAGCCGAGACGGGCCAATCGCCGGCCAAAGCGGTTGAGAACCTGCGCCTGGAGGCCGCGCGCCTGATGATGGAGCAGGGTCGCCATCCAATCGATGTCGTCGCGCGGGAAACCGGTTTTGCTGATCGCGAACGCATGCGCCGCGCCTTCGTGCGCGCCTTCGGTCAGCCACCGCAAGCTATTCGCCGTTTGGCGCAGCTGGAGGAACGGGCGTGATGAATCCATCAACGCGTAACCCCTCACTCCGATCTTGGAACACAGTTGCAGGCTATCCAGCTTGCCAAGCAAACCGGTTTGCCCTTGCCGGATACGGCCTGGGGGGCATAGACATGACCACTGTGGCCGCCAAACTCGCATGCAATCCGCCGGTCGAAGTCTTGCAACTCCTCATCGGCTGGCCGAAATTGCAATAGAAGCTGCGGGGCTCCTTAGCACTCCGTTCCCTCTTGTTACTGCTGCACTCCCCCTTGATTGAGCTGATGACCCAGAAACACACGCGACGCGCTTCGTCCCACCCTTGGATCGATACTGTCTGGCAGACCGTTTGCCTCGAAGACGGGGTCTACAAGGCGACGCCCGATGGGGCGTGGGATCTGATCCTCGGCGTTTCGCCGGATGATGACGCGGTTGTCTTTCTCACCGGACAGGCAACCGAGCCAGTTGACGTGCCCTATCTCGCTGGCGAGCACTCGGTGGTGATTTCCTTCGCGGCGCATGTCTACCTCGCTACCGAGAATAAAGTGCGGACCGGCGCGGAAATCCGTTGGCTTTCGGTCACCGGCGAGCGCTTTGAGCTCGACGGGACAGATCTACCGCTGCCGACCTTTGAGGACGCTGAGGACCTGGTTGACCAGATGATTCGGGCGGGGCTGTTAAAATCGGATGATCTGGTCGCGAGGGCATTTTCGGACAGTCCCAAGGCCGCATCCCAGCGCTCGGTTCAGCAGCATTTCAAGCGCACCACCGGCATCACCCATAAGGATTTTCAAATGATCCGGCGCGCGCAGGAAGCGGTGCGGCGACTGAAACGGGGCGAGGCGCCGGCTGGAGTGGCCGCCGAACTCGGCTATACCGACCAGTCGCACATGATCAAATCCATCAAAACGATCATGGGTCACCTGCCGTCGAACCTTGAGCTGGTCCACAAGCTTTAAGCGCCGGTCGGAGGCCGACGACGCTTTTTTGCTCGATATTGCCGACGCCATCAGCCCGTTAGAAGCGAGGCGAACTCGCGCAGGTCGCGGGCGAAAAACTCCGGATCCTCCCATGCCGCGAAGTGCCCGGCCTTTTCCATATCGTGGAACTGGATCACTTTGCCCCCAGTCTGGCGATCGGCCCATTCAAGCGGTAGGCGTACGCCACCCGGGATCGGCACTTCTGTCGCCACAGCAGCCGGAACGCCGGTATTCGCGCCCTTGACAGTCGGCGGCTGCATCGCGTTGGCGGCATAGATCCGGAAGGATGAAGCCGCCGTCTCGGTCAGCCAGTAGATCATGATATTGGTGAGCAGCTCGTCATGGCCGAACCGCTGGTCTGCTTCGTCGCCAAGGCCCATGCCGGCCATGAAGCTCATGATCCACGCCGCAAGGCCGACCGGCGAGTCGTTCATGGCGAAAGCCAGACTTTGCGGCTTGGTCGCATGCACCAGGTTAAAGGCGCCATGGGTGAAGAACCACTGCTGGATCGCGCCGGCATAGGCCCGCTCCGGCCCGGTCAGCACCGAGAAGTCGGTAGTATAGTCGGGATAGCCAACGTCGGTCACGTGGTAGCCGAGCAGCACCTCGGGATGACGCTGGGCCAGCGACATCGCGATGATCGAGCCGCTGTCGCCACCAGCCGCGACGAATTTTCCGTAGCCCAAGGTTTCGATCATGAAACGGGCGAAGAGGTCGGCGACCTGGTCCATCGGCAGAGCCGTCCGACCCGAAAAGCCGGTGCCGGGAATGGAGGGGACGACGACATGGAAGTCTTTCGATAGCGCCTCGATCACACGGTGGTAGCGGTAGAACGAGTCCGGCCAACCATGGAGGAGGAGAAGCGGAACTGCATTCGGGTTCGTCGAGGGGCGGTGGACGAAGTGCAGATCGATGTTGTCGACCTCGACCTTGAAATTGCCAAGCGCATTGAGGTCTTTCTCGGCCTTCCGCCAGTCGTACTTGCTGATCCAGTAGTCGGTGAGCCGCTTGAGGTAGTCCAGGCTCGTGCCCATGGCCCAGCCGGCCTCAGCCGGCTGATCGGGCCAGCGGGTGTGTTGAAGCCGATACTTGAGGTCTGCGAGCTGCGACTCAGGAATGGCAATTTCGAAAGCTTGAGGGCTGGTCATAGTGGCGGTCTCCTGTGAATGGGCTGCGTTTCCGGGAATGCTCGACAGAAGAGCTGAGCCGGCGAGGGCCTTGGAAAAATCTCGACGGTTCATCTCTCGTCTCCGTGCTTGCCTGATGGGATCAGAGTATGAGGAGGGGCCGCGAGGCGATTGTAGAAAAACGAAAATGACGGCCCGACATCGGACGTCACTTACGGGTTTGATTGGTGCCTTGTCGCGGGGAAGTCCGTCCGGTTGGAGTTGAGTGCTTAGGGCGTTACCGGGCTCCGTGGGCATTTCTGCCAAAATACCAATCCAAACGAATTTAAAGTTGTTTGGATTGAAGCGGTTAGCGCGGATGGACCTAAAGCTTTCGAGGGTTGGTCAATTTCGTTCCAGAGGTAATCACCGGTATGCCGCATTTCGAGTGCGGTGCATTCGACCACTCTGCCACCTCTCCGGTTATGCTGGTTGGCGCGTGTCTCAGCGCGGGCTGTCTCATAGCGACAGTCGGAGAGGATGTAGGGGTGGCAATTTTCGTTGAGAGGCGGTCAAGAGTGTGGCCGCACTGTGCCAGACGCTAGCGATTGCTTTACATATTTTTCAACTAATGCGTCTAGATGTGCTCCCGCACTCGCTTCATCTAAACAATGTGCTTCTCGTGGAGTTCAGAAAAGGCAACGCCCTATTCTAGTAACTTTTCCCTCTTATCCATGCGCAATGGCCGAAAAGAACTTATTCTATGAACGCATCAGCAAAAAATATTGTCAGCAGCAATGGCAATTCCATTGATGAGAACAGTAAGAGAACGTTTTTGAATTATGTAATTAGTTTTTTTGGACTTGAATTACGTTCGCCAGGAGGAAGGAAAGAGAAAATTCTGGCGATTTTTTCTGCAATAATCGTTTTCAGCATCGGAAGCGTATCAAATATTGGATTGACTAAGTTAAGCGATTTTTTCTTCCCGGATGCGACCCAAAAAAGCCTCGTGGCGACGCAAGAAAAAATCCAAGAAAAGGTCACCAATATTGAAGCGATAGGTAAGTCGATTACTAATCAAATATCGGCTGTAGATGGTAAGCTAAGTGCAAATCTCAATTCTGATATTGAACGATTGAAAGAGGCAGTCACGAGCTTACAGCCTGATATTGCTTATGTTGGGACTGCTAGCGGAGAGGCTGTTCGTCTTTTCACAGAGGTGAAACAAAATGACATCAAAAAAAGGAACTTTAGCGTTTTAAGTGATTTTGTTGTGCCGTCGGGCCAAGGGGCAACGGTCTGCCCAGACCGCTATATTTTCAGTATGAAGGAAGCCGTTGGCACTTCGATTGAGGCCGCCCTATCTGGTGGGGGAGGCCAAACCAGGTCGGCATTGGCTCCGGGCGATTCTGTATATCTTAAAACTGCAACTGGAAACATCGTTCAAGTTGCTTATCAAAGCAAATACGGAGAAGGAAAAGATGCGACTTACGGCTTTTCAGTATTCTGTGATGTTCGATAATGGTGGCATTGCTTAAACGGCAACAATACCGTCAGCTCGAGGTCTTGGCCTTCATTAGTAACCATAGTAACTGACGCTGATTGACATTATCGACCCGGGATGGAGGCACGCATTTCGATGAATTTGAATACCCGCCCGAGGACCGCGCCCATTAACAGATAGATTGTTCCGGCTATAAGGAAGGTTTCAAACGGAGCGTAGCTGCGCGCGACGAAGACACGGGCCGCACCTGTCATTTCCATGACAGTTACAGCGCTTGCGAGCGTAGAACCCTTCATAACCAGGACGAGCTCATTTCCGATAGGTGGAAGTATTGCCCGGTAGGCCTGAGGAAGAAGGATCTTGAGCAGAAGCGTGCCTCGATGCAGCCCAAGGGCGCTTCCGGCTTCGGACTGCCCCTGTGGGATCTGACGGATCGCGCCCGCAAGCAGCTCCGCTGAATATGCGGCAGAGTTGAGGCCGATCGCCAGGATCGCACAATTGACCGGGCTTCGAAGAACCGGCCAGAGAAAGCTATGGCGCACAGCTTCAACCTGTCCCAGCCCGTAATACATAATGAACAGCTGGACGAGCAGCGGGCTTCCTCTGATCAGGAACGTGTAGGTGGAGACGGTAAATCGTAGCAGCCGGTTTGTCGATGTGAGCGCGAGCGCAAGAGGCAGAGCCAGAAATTGACCCACCACGAAGCTCGCGATCGTAATTTGGACGGTGAGAGCGAACCCATTCTTGACGGCCAGGAATGCGGGTGCGAAGAGCTCGAACGACAACATGGCGTTACCTCAGATGCGGGGTCAGGCGGGATTCGTACATTTTCAGAAGAAGCGTCGAGACAGCAGTGATGAGCACGTAGAGGGCGGCGGCGGCGAGATAGAAGGCGAGCGGCTGATGGGTGGCGCCCGCTGCCACGACAGATTTCCGCATGAGTTCCTCGAGCCCGACGACGGAGACAAGAGCGCTCTCCTTCAGGATTACCAGCCACTGATTTCCAAGCCCTGGAAGTGCCCGTGCCATCATCTGGGGCATGACGATGAGGCGAAAGGCGCGCGCCCGTCGCAAGCCTAGAGAAAGAGCTGCCTCCCATTGGCCGACAACCACGCTAAGGAGCGCGCCTCGCAGGATCTCGGTGAGGTAGGCCGCCGCGACGATGGAAAGGGAGGCAATGCCGGCGCTCAGCCCGTCGACCTCGACATATTGCCCGGCCAATTTCGTAAGCAGCACGGTGCCGCCGTAGAATATGAGGAATATGACGAGCAGTTCGGGAAGCCCCCGAATGAGCCCGACATAGCCCATGATGACACGGCGAATTGCGGGAGGTCCGTAGACCGTAAGCGGCGCAAGGATTGCAGCGATGATAAAGCCGATGATGAAGCTTCCGACCGCTACCGCAAGGGTCATCAGAAGTCCCTGCATCAGTTGACCCTGATATTGCTGGACCGCGTCAAGCATGCAGGCTCCCCGGTGCTCTGTCTTCGGCAACATCGGAAAGCAAGGCGAAGAATTCGGCGGCAAAGCCGATCATCTTCTCGAACTGCGCGGTCAGGATATTTTCGTCGGGCGAATGAAGCATGGCACCGTGGTGGGTGAGGCCTGCACCAAACAGCGTCGCGCCGAACTTGTGCACGAACGGGTGGGCAAGTCCCGATGCTGCGGAACTGGGTTGAATGATTGCCGGGCGCTCGAACCATTTCTCAAGAAGCGCCGCGCCCATTTCGACGACAGAGTGCGCCGGATCGCTTCTGACGCCGAGCACCTCGGCATCGAGGATGGTCAGCTCGATATCCTCGAAATGGTGCTTGTCCAGGTGCTTGCGGAGCAGTTCGGCAATGCGCAGCGGGTGTTGCCCCGGCGCGAGACGGAAGTCGAGCTTCATCTGACCTGCGCAAGGCAAGACGGTTTTCGCGCCTTGCCCACCATAACCGCCGTGGAAGCCGTTGACGTTGAGACAGGGCGTGAAGTTGAGGTGCGCGTAGAAATTGTCTGGCCCCACGCCGCCAAGAAGGCGATTGCCGCCGGTTTCCGCCTGAAGATCCGCCAACGGGAATGGCGGCGTCGCGGCAAGCTCTTTGCTGCACTCATCCGGTTCGATGATGCCGTCGTAAAATCCGTCGATCAGAATCCGTCCGGAGGCGTCACGCAGTGAGGACACCGACGCTGCAAGTCGCCAGAGCGGGTTGTCGAATATCGCGCCAAGGCTCGAATGCAGGTCCGCTCGTGCCGTGCGGCACTGAAGTTCGACGGCAAGTATGCCCTTGAAGCCCATCAGGACGATCGGCCGTCCCGACTTGTCGACCTCGCCATATTCCCACCAGCAGATATCTGCCTTGGTATCTGAGAACCTGCTTTCCAGAAAACGCGTGAGCGACGGGCTGCCGATCTCCTCTTCGCCTTCGACGATCCATATCAGCTTGAACGGCAGGGCTTCAGGTCGATCCGCGCGGAACGTGCGCCATCCTGCCAGGCGACTGACAAATTCGCCCTTGTCGTCAGCCGCGCCGCGGCCATAGAGACGACCGTCACGCTCGGAAAGCGCAAATGGCGGGTCGGTCCACAGATCAACCGGATCCTCGGGCTGGACGTCATAGTGATTATAGATGAGCAGCGTGAAGGGACCGTCGCCTGTCTCGCCAACCACAAAGGGTCCGACGTCTCCAGGATGCTGTTCAGTCAGGAAGCCGGCATCCCTAAGCAGGCTTTCGACCTTGTCGGCGCAGGCCGGAAGACCTTCCGCACGCGCGCTCACCGATGGAATGGCGACGAGGGCAGTGAGATCTTTTTTCGCGGCGGTCAGGATTTCGGGACGTATTTGCATGGTTCCTCCATGATTGGGAGGCGGCTTGCCGCCTCCCTCAGGACATCACTTCTTCGATACGTCGTAGCCGAACCATCTCTCCGCGATGGTCTTGACGGTTCCGTCCTTGAGCATGGCTTCGACCGCGCCGTCTACCTTGGTCTTGAGCTCGGATTTGCCCTTCGCCATCGCGACGCCCTGGCCCTTGCCGAATTCGGCGAAGTCCGCGCCGGTCAACAATGGGCCTGCATAGACCAGCTTGTCCTTGCCGCGCTCCTTGACAAGCGGCTCCCATGCCGAGCGCTCCATCAGGCCGGCATCTATGCGGCCTGCAGTGAGATCGTCGGCCACCTGGTCGGGGCGATCGTAGACATGGACGTCGGCGTCTGGAAAATGCGCGCGGATCACCTGCTCGTGGGTTGTCCCGCTTTGCACGCCGATCGATGCCTTGGCGAGGGCCTTACTCAGGTCGGCTGCGGATTTCGCCGATGCCGCATCGCTTCCGGGCGCAACCACAATCGCATTTGGCGCATCCGCATAGGCGGCCGAAAAGTCGACTTTTTGCGAGCGCTCGTCGTTGATCGAGACACCTGAGATGACGAGATCGAACTTGCCGATCTGCAGCCCGGGCAGGAGACCGTCATAGGCTTGGTTTTGCCAGGCGCAGGTCGCGGCGATGCGCTTGCAGATCTCGTCGCCGACATCCTTGTCGAAGCCGATGATCTTGCCGCTGCCGTCAACGGATTCCCATGGCGGATAGTCGGCGCTGGTGCCGATGCGCAGTTCGTCCGCTGAGGCAATGCTGGCGAGCAGTGCGAGCCCAATTGCAATAGTCATTCGCTTCATGAAGATTCCCCATTTGTTGGAAACGATCAAATCCCGCGCGCTCAAATTGGCGCGAGGGAATTCTTGATTTGGGAGCGGGTCAGGCCGCTTGGGCGGAGGCCTGCTTGAGGAAGCGGGAGAGGCGGCCAAGCCCTTCGCGAAGGATATCTTCGCCATTCGTATAGCCGATGCGAAGATACCCCTCCATGTCCATGGCGCTGCCCGGCGTGAGCATGACGCCTGTCTCCTCGAGGAGCCGCAGGCAGAATTCTTCCGAGGAAACCGGCAGATCGTATTTGAGAAGAGCCGTGGTTCCGGATTTGGGTTTGATCCATGAAATCAGCGGCTCTGAGTCGACCCAATCCGATAGGATCGCGAGATTGGTCCGGGTAATCCTGTGGCTGCGCTCAAGGATCTTGTCCTTGTTCTCAAGTGCGATGGCGGCAAAATGGTCGTCGAGCATGCCGACGGAAATCGTGTTGTAGTCACGATGGATGGAGACCGCGTGGATGAGGTCAGAGGGTGCCGCGATCCAACCCAGGCGAAGGCCCGCCAGCGAATATGTTTTCGACATGCTGCCAGTGCTGATCCCCTTCTCGTAGAGGTCAGCGATGGATGCGGTCATTCCGAGGTCTCCCTCCTGGTCCGTGCCGCGATAGACTTCGTCGCAGAGGATCCAAGCGCCGCATGCACGGGCGATCTCGACGATCTTTTGAAGATAGTCCCTGTCCATCAGTGAGCCAGTCGGGTTGTTCGGATTGTTGATCGCAATCAGTTTCGTGCCTGGCGTGGCGAGTTTTTTCAGCTCCTCAAGGTCCGGCAAGAACCCGGTTTCTTCCGTTAGCTTGAGGATCTGGGTGTCAGCTCCAATGCTTTCGGGGATGGAGTAGTGTTGCTGGTATGTAGGAAGGACCGAGATGACACGATCACCACGCTCGACCAATGTCTGATGCACGAGCGCGTTGGCGCCAATTGCACCATGGGTTATGACGACGTTGTCGAGTTTCTGCTTTTCATAGAGTGCTGCAATAAGGGAGCGCAGACGCACGCTGCCCTCGATCTCGCCATAGGTGAGCTTTAGCGGTTTGAGCTGTTCACCAATGTCGTTGATACCGGACATATCGAGCAGTTCGGCGACCGTGAGGGATTCAACGCAAGTCTCGGCCAGGTTGAGCTCGCACTTGGTCTCATACTTGTTCATCCAGATCTCAACGCCGAAGTCACGTATCTTCATTTTATTCTCCTAGATATTTCAGGGTTCAGTTGCGGATAGCAACGAGCAAGGCCAAGGCTGCGGCGACGTCTTCGAGACCGAGGCCGATCGAACGGAAGAAGGCCGGTCGTTCACGGCTCGGATGTTTCGCGCGGCCCGAAAGAAGATCGGGTAGATCGCCCAAAAGGCGGTCGGACGCCCATGTGCCCGCTGTAGTGGCAAGCCTCATGTCGCTGGCAGAAAAAGGCGTCGTGGCGCGGTAGTCGCAATAGACGTCAAAGCCTTGAAGGGCTGCCGGATCGATCTCATGCGCATTTGCGACATTCGTGCTGATGGACGTCACAACTGCAGGCTTCGACAGTTTCGAAGCGTCGATGACGGGTTTTCCTGACGACGTGCAGAGAAGCACCAGGTCGGCACCTACAATCGCTTCGTTGGCGTCTGTCCATTTGGAGATGATCGTGCCAACCGAGGTCTTCGATGGCACGTCGTGTCGCGAATGGATGTTCGGCGAGACGATCCTGATCTCTTTCCATTGCCTAATGCGCTCTGCGTAACGCAGATGGGCCAATCCGACGGGACCAGAACCGACGATGGTGAGGACGGAGGCATCTTGAGGTGTCAGCGCATCTGCGGCGATAATCGAGGTGGCGGCGGTGCGTTCCGTGGTCAGCCTCTTGGAATCGCAGAGCAAGATGGGCAAACCGCTCTCCATCGACATCAAGAGCGTCCAGGCGGTCACCAGTGCCTGACCATGGCCAGGGATGTAGGGCGACAGTTTTGCACCGAAGACCTTTTCATCAGCAAGCACGCCCAGATAGGTGATGAAATCTCCGGCATCTTTCGGAAAGAGGGTTAGCGTCTGTGGCGGTTGGACCGCATTGTCGTTTGCCAGCGAGCGGAACATCCGCTCCAGCACGGATCGGATGTCGACCTTCGGCAAGAGTTGGTTGATTTCGGCTTCGCCGAGCACGATCGGTTGCGTCATCAGGGACCTCCCAGTTACATGAGCATGATGACGCGAGCGATCGCTCGCGCGTTGTGGTGGACGCACGGTTGAATTCGCTATTGATCAGTCTGCCCGCTTTGAGTAGAAGGACCCTATGAGCAATATATTGCACAGTCAAGAGCGAGGGGATGTTTTGGCGCATGTCTCCGGAAATCTTCGAAGGCTCCGACAAGCAGCCGGTCTCAGTCAAGTTGCGCTTGCCGAGGCATCTGGCATCAGCCGGCGAATGATTATCGCTGTCGAGGCTGGCGATGCCAATATCAGCCTGTCGAGCCTTGACAAGCTGGCTGTCGCGATGGGCGTCGGCTTCGTCGATCTCGTCCGAAATCCCGATCGTCACTCATCGTCCGACATCAACGAAGTGACGTGGCGGGGCAGCGGGGCGGAAAGCAAGGGTGTGCTTCTGGGAACGGCACCTTCCGGCCAAGAAACGCAATTGTGGATGTGGTCGCTTGAGGCGGGAGAGCGTTACGATGCTGAGCCTGATCCGCAAGGCTGGCACGAAATGATTGTTGTCATGGAAGGAACCTTGACATTGATTCTGAGCGGCGAGGAAAAAGAATATCCGAAAGGTGCCTTTGCAATCTACAGCTCGGCCCAGAATTATTCCTACGCCAACACGGGGACGGAAATCACTCGGTTCGTGCGGAACGTCGTTTCTTAAGCCAGCCAATGTTCATCACGAGGTCTGCATAATTATGAAAGCAATGCCAAATAGTCTCGTATCTCGACTGCCAGGGCCACCTATCCCCGCGGTCACGGCATGGGCGCGCACATATGACGGGCTGCGCGGCCCACTGATCGATCTTTCGCAGGCCGTGCCGGGATATCCGACGCATCCTGAAATGCTGCGGCTCCTTGGAGAAGCGGCAGGCATGCAGGCGATGACGGGCTATGGACCGATCGAAGGAGAAAGCGTCCTGCGTCAAACCTATGCGGCGCACATGTCCAATATCTATGCCAGCCGAATATGCACGGAGAACATCCATATCACCGCAGGCTGCAACCAGGCCTTCATGGCGACAATGATTGCGCTTGCGCGGGCGGGAGATCGGGTGGCAATTACCAACCCGTTTTATTTCAATCACGAAACGACGCTCTCCATGTTGGGGATCGGGAGTGTCCTCGTCGAATGCGATGCCGAGAATGGCTTTCTGCCGAAGATGTCGTCTGTGGAAGCGGCCTTGGCCGATGGTGTGAAAGCACTTGTCATCGTCAGTCCCAACAATCCGACAGGTGCGATATATTCACCTGACCTCTTGGATAGTCTTTACGCCCTCTGCCGAAAGCATGGTGCCTGGCTGGTGCTGGACGAAACGTACCGGGATTTCCTGGATGAGGGCTCGACGCCACCACACGGTCTGCTTTCGCAAATGGACTGGAACGAGAGACTTGTCCTTCTCTACAGCTTTTCCAAATCGCTCTGCATTCCCGGTCACCGTTTGGGCGCGATCACGGCATCGCCCGAGGTCATTCAAGAGATTTCCAAGGTCATGGACAACATGCAGATTTGCGCCCCTCGTGCGGTACAGCATGCCGTTTCCGAGGCCCTCCCAAAACTTGCGAGTTGGCGTGCGGCAAACCGCGCCGAAATCGCCCGGCGAGCCAAGGCACTTACGGAGGTCTTTGCTGCAGCGCCCGAATGGAGCATTGCTGCGATCGGAGCTTATTTCGCCTTCATCAAGCATCCCTTTGAAGGGCAAGCGTCGACAGAGATAGCCGAACGCCTGGCATCCACGGCTGGCGTAATCTCCATTCCTGGCGCATTTTTTGGAGAGGGCAATGATGCTTATCTTCGCTTTGCTTTCGCGAATGCAGATGTTGTTACCATCAGGCAACTAAACACAAGGCTCGATAAATTTCCAAATCATCCCTAGGCGGCACCCGGCCCACAGCCATGGGCTATGACGTACGAAGACCGTCGCAATGAGTGACGGCATTTCTGATTATTGGTTCGGATGGTGGCAGGTTCGCTTGCGATTAGCTGCAGCGCATCGCCGCGTTCGGAAAGCTTGTCAGGTCAAGGCGAGTAGTCATAGCGTCCGTAACCACACGACAAGTCAATGTCCGCGGAACTCGCGTCCCTGCCTTGTGCGTTGCAAATAAAGGGCGCTTTTCTATCCACTTTACGGGAGACACGCGGCCGCGCCTTAGCGCGGCCATGAGGCATGTTCCGAGTTTCAATCGCCGCGCCGCCGAGCTTTTAGCTTGGCCATTTCTTCACGCGAGGCATTGGCAGCCCGAAACAGCACCGCACCGGCAATGGTAGCGGCATCGTTCAACTCCTTCGCAGTCACGAGATCACGCCTATCCTTGCCGGTCAGCAAAAATCGCAATGCCGATGAGGGCCGTTCAAAGCCCGCGAGCAAGCGGAATGCTGGGATTCCTCGTTCAGCGAAATTGACATGATCGGAATTGCTTTTCGTCGGCTCGAAGATCTGAAGATCCTTATCGGCATAATTGGCCGCTTCGGTGAGGAAAGCGGGAAGTATCTCGAAATCGGATGTGAGCGCCGTAAGCACAGGGTCCCCGGCGATGGCGTCCAGATTGATATTGAGGACGATATTGTCGAGCTCGCGCTGCGAAAGGGAGTCAAGCCATCGGATCGAGCCTCCGAGATCCCATTCCTCCGCCGAGAAAGCACAGAAGCGGACCGTTCTGCGCAAGCGGATATCGTCGCTCGCAACTGCTCGCGCCAGTGCGACGATACCCGCAAGGCCCGATGCATTGTCTATGGCGCTTTCGCCGAGCGGATGCCCGTCGATATGTGCGCTGACAACGACCATCTCCTCGCTTTCACCTGCCAAAGTCAGGATGACCGTCGGTAGATTGCGTTCGACGCTTCGGCCAAGGCATAGCATTCTAACGGAGGCAAATCCTGTCTCGGATTGCGCGAGCAGTGCTGCCGCCTCAGCACTTATGCCAAACGACGGGATGCCTTCGGAGGCCTTGCCGGAGCTTGAACCCGAAATCGGACCAACTCCCGATTCTTGAAAGGCGATGAGAAAGCCACATGCGCCGGCCTTTTCCGCCATGTCCGACTTGGTATTGCGATGCACGTGATCCGACATGAACGGATACTCATGCCGCACGAGCGCGATCCTGCCAGGCAATAGATGACGCAGGCGATCAAAATCCTTTGGTCGGCCGAGGCCGACATCAACGATCTCCCGCACGATCCCGTCCGCCGGCGTGGGGGCAGTTCCGAGAAGCGGCGTTGCCGCAAGCTCGGTACCGCTTTCAATGTGCGTCAGCGAAAACTCGTCCGTCTCCCACAAGACATGCTTGTTCCTTTTGATCTCCAGCTTTCCTCTGCCGATCCGGCTAAGGGTCGATATTAGAACCTGAATCGCCTGCTCCTCGCCACAAGAGCCTGCAAGCCTTCCTCCACAATCACAGAGAGCTTGAAAATCCGCCAAGACTTGGGTGTCGCGCTCAATGCAGGAAAGGAAGTTGGCGAGCGCCGTCGGAGCATCTTTCATTTCAGTCATTTTCATTAACTTCCTTGACTGACAGGCGTCTTACTCCTTTGGAGTAACATCCATCCCGAACCACTTCTGACTTAGGGTGCGAACTGTGCCATCACCCAGAGCTGCGCCGATGGCACTGTCGAACAAAGCCGACAAATCGGTATCTTGCTTTCTCAGTCCCACTGCCACGCCATCACCCAGGGGGCCTCCGACGAAGGCCGGCCCCGCTTGGACAACATCCTCCATTCCTGGTTTGGAGCGACTGGATGCCAGATTGAGGACTGTTTCGAAGACCAGATCAACGCGACCTGATACCAGATCGAGATCATGCTCGTCCGTAGTTCGGTACTCTCGAATGTCCACGAGGTCTTTGAAGTATTTCTGAGCAAACGCAGAATTCGTGCTTGAGGTCTGTACGCCGATCGTCTTGCCCTTGAGCAGTTCTTTCATGCCGCTAATCGCTTGTTCCGCGGCCGCCTCGTCTGCGGTCGCATCGAAAAGCTTGCCGGAATCGGCCAGCGTTGCGAGTGGTGAATTTTTAAGGACGCCAAAACCGTTTGGCGGACGAGCGTAGATGCGCGAGAAACTGATGGCTTTGAGACGCTCGGGCGTCCTGCTCATGCCGGACATGATAGCATCGTACTTGCCGGCAAGAAGGGCAGGGATAATGCCATCCCAATCCTGCGGCACCATTTCGCATTCAAGCTTGGTTCGTCGGCAAAGATCCGCCGCCAGATCAATCTCGAAACCGGCGAGCTTTCCATCCGACTGCGTGAAGTTCCATGGCGCATAGGCGCCTTCAGTTGCGATTTTTACGTGGCGCAAGCCCGATTGTGCATTTGCCTCTGTCAAAGACGCGAGCGCAGAAACCAGCGTGATCGCAAGTAATTTTCTTACGGACATTTCTTCCCTTCCTCCTCTTTAGGGGCTAGCTGTTGCTAGCGTCTTCATCCTTGTGGTGAACCGCGCGAAACCGCGCCTTCAAGAGTTTTGTGAAATCCGACGCAATCAGTGACGCCTGCCGATTGGGCTGAAACACTAAAAACTCATATCGGGGTGCCGGGCGCAGAGGGCGTGCAACGAGGCCACGGCTCTGATGTTTGGCGGCCGTGAGTTCGTCGAGGACCCCAATCCCGATGCCACGCAGGATGAGTTCGACTTCCATTGCCCCCATGTCGACCTCCACCGCCGGATTCCATGTAATGCCCTCCTTGTCGAAGAGTTGGCGCAGCGACAGATGGAACGGTTGATCGCGAGCCGACACCACGAATGGAAATCCGGCGAAATCCTTAAGTGTGACAAATGAGCTGCTGGCGAGCGGGTGATCTGCCAGCATGACACAAACACATTTCAGACTGTGAAGGCTCGTTCTCAGGCTTCGCTTGTCCAGCGGCGGCTCCGCCAGTCCGATATCGAACGCATTGGTGCGGGCAAGCTCACTCAATTGCGGCGAGTTGGCGGTCTGGACCCTGATGTGCACATCAGGGTGTGTAAGCCTGAATTCCTGTATGATCGCCGGGAGTACGGTGACGGCGCCGAACGGATGGCTGATAATCTGAAGTGAACCAACCTTGTTCTCGGCGATCTCCCTTGCTCGCTCGGCAAGCCGCGTTGCTCCCGCAAGGGTCGCTTTCACGGTTTCGTAGAACAGCATGGCTTCGTGAGTAGGAGTAGTCTTGCCTCGTATACGCTCAAAGAGCTTGAAGCCCAGGCCCTGTTCCAAGCGGCGGATCGACTTGCTGACCCCTGGCTGCGTAATTCCGCAGTCTTCGGCGACGCGGCTTAGACTTCCCCGTTCGATGACAAGACGAAACATTTCCAACTGGTCGAGGTCAAAACCGTACTTCATCGCATCGCGAGCTCACATACCCAGGTTCACGTGCAATGGATGATCCTGTATGCGAATTTGGAGCGCAATATCAAAAAGTTATAACTTTCGGTTATATCGAACAATCCCCGTCACCAGCGGTATGCCATATGTTTCGCCCGCGAGGATGTCAGGGCAGGCCCTCAACGAGAATGCGCTAAGCTGTCGGTACGTGCGACAGCGACAACAACAAGCCGTGCGTGAATGCATGATCATCGGCACGAGCGATTCTGGGATGTTTCTAGGGCGTTGTGACGTTGTTGGTGGCTCAACGGTTGATTGCTAATTGAGCGCGATCAACACGCCGACCATCAGCTACAAGAACCATCGCTTTCCACCACAGATCATCGCCCATTGAAAAATAGTTGCCTCTTGAAGCGCTGCTCAGCTTCCTGGCTGGCGCTTGCTCAGAAGGCCGCTCGCTGGTCATTCATTCGCGTTGCCGAAACATCGTTCCAATGGCCGAAAATCCATTCTGCAATCGTCAGCCAGATCACCGCCGGGCCAAATCTCTTTGGGATCCGGGTCGCCGAGATCTTTATGCGCTTTGGACGTGGGCGCCGGATAGTCTGTTGTAAGGAAAGCGTGCTGTAACGGCACGGAGCTGAGGCGTTGAAAACAAGTCGGGAGAGTCTGACGCGACTTAATAGACTGACCCGTCATAAACTCGTTGCAAACGGTGCTTGTGTTTACAAAAGCTCTGAGTCACAAATGTTTTGTGAGGACCGCGAGCGCCACAGGACGGAAAAATCCGTTTCTGCATGGGGCGGCGAAATAATGATAAATTATAAGGGGAGGAGAACTTGGATATGAAAACTCGTGTGGGAAAGCACTCTATTGTCGGAAGTCTGATCTGTGGCGCGGTGCTGCTTGGCGCAGCAATTCCTGCCATGGCGGAAAAGATCGGGAATTGTGAAATTACAGGGACGAAGGGATCTGATCCGATCAAGCCGGCAGTTGCCGGGCAGTTGACTGTTCAGACCACGCTGCCGGCACCAGCTTGGTGGAATGGCGATTCACCAGATGCAATGAAGGACGGCTACGAATATTGCATGGCCGTCAACATGGCCTATCGCGCCGGCCTCGACAAGGTGAAGGTCGTCAACGTGTCTTTTGACGCGCTTGTCGCCGCCCAGACCAAGGATTTCGATATTGCGCTGGCTGAGATTTCCATCACCGACAAGCGCAAGAAGGTGGTTGATTTCTCGACGCCCTATTTCGATTCCGATATCGGAGTGGCGGTCAAGAAGGGTACAAAATACACGGCCGATACGGTGAAGGACATGCGCTTCGGCGTGATGCAGGGCACCACCGGTGCGAATTTTGTCGATCAGAAGCTGAAGCCCAAGGAGGTCAAGGTTTTCTCTGATACCGGCGTGCTGTCCACAGCTCTGATGTCCAACCAGATCGATGCAGCCTTGCATGACACCTCGATTATGCTCGGGGTCGCCACCAATTCGCATGGTATGATCGGAGTGCCTTATCAGTACACGACGGGCGAGTCCTATGGTGCTCTCTACCCCAAGGGGTCACCCAACGAGACTGCATTCAACAAGATGATTGAAGACATGAAGAAGGACGGCACCCTTGCCGGCCTCTCCAAGAAATATCTCGCCGATGCCTGGGGTGCAGATCCGGCCCAAATCCCCTATCTCAAGCCCTGATCTGGCTATCGCACCGGATCGTCATCTCTGGCGATCCGGTGCTGCCGTTCCCATAATTGCCTGATTTTGCCGGGATTTTTCCGACATCGGACGGAATGGGGAACGGCACCTTCGCCCAGATTTGTTCTGACGCATTTTCCATCGAGAAACCAAGTCCATTCCGGAAAATGCCTTCAAAGCAGAGGCATGAGATGTCTGAAAATACCCCTAAACCGGGGACCAAGCCACTGCTTGGTCTTTATGAGGGCGGACGTAGCTGGAGTGCCAGCGCACCGCCGAAAGACACGACGAACTGGGCCGCGACCGCTTTGATCGTCAGCATCTTCATCCTGCTTGCTAGCTGGAAAACCCTGCGCGACATCTATGGAGCACTGACCGAACTTGATGTCGGTGGCAGTGTCTCGGCTGCCTTGTTGGTGCTGTGCGGTCTCGTCATGCTGTTGCTGCTGCGGCCGGCGACCAATTCGTGGCGTGCATCCGTCATGGCCAAAAATGCTCTTGCCGGCAATGACCTGATTGCTGCACGGATCGCCGCCGCAGCATCACGCGAGTCCGCCTTTTCGACGTTAGGCTACGGGGCTGTTATTGTGCTCCTGCTAGCTGGTGCGCAATTCCTAATGGCCAACGATCTCGCAGTCAGCCGTACCTTCGTGCAGCTGCCATTGATTTTCAGCTCCTTCGGCCTCGTGCTCAAGGCCTTCTGGGTTAACGTTTACATATTCGTGCTCGCAGAAGTGCTGGTGCTGATCTGGGGCCTCATCGTCGCGATCGCCCGGCTGATGCCGGGCGAGGCCGGTCGGCCCGTCCGCATGATCGCGACCATTTACACGGATATGTTTCGCGGCATGCCGGCGATCATCAATATCTATCTCATCGGCTTCGGCATCCCGCTGACAGGCTTGCCCTATCTGAAGGATCTGTCGCCGGAATCCTATGCGATTATAGCGCTTACTCTCACTTATGGTGCCTATGTCGCCGAGGTCTACCGGTCCGGTATCGACAGTATTCACCGCAGCCAGGTTGCGGCGGCTCGATCTCTCGGCCTGTCCTACATGCAGACCCTGCGTTATGTCGTGCTGCCGCAGGCGGTACGGCGTATCATCCCGCCGCTGCTTAACGATTTCATCGGCCTGCAGAAGGATACGGCGCTCGTCAATGTCATTGGCTCGATCGATGCATTCAATCAGGCACGTATCGTCGGCGCCAACAGTTTTAATCTGTCGCCGGTAACGACGGTAGCTCTGCTCTTCATCGTGATCACTATCCCACAAGCCCGCTTCGTGGACAGGCTGCTCGAGCGTGAGCAGCGCCGCACGCAGTCATAGCTGATTTGGAAAGGTACGACCGATGGCGATGATCGAAATTCGCAACCTGACGAAATCCTATGGCCACGTGAAGATACTCGACGGGCTGAACCTCGACGTGGACGAGCATCAAGTCGTCTGCCTGATCGGACCTTCCGGTTGCGGTAAGTCCACCTTGCTGCGCTGCCTCAATGGACTGGAGCAGATCCAGGATGGCGAGATCCGCTTCCACGGCGACCGCATGTCCGGCCCTGGTGTCGACGTCAATGCGCTCCGGCGTGATGTCGGCATCGTGTTCCAGAGCTATAATCTGTTTCCGCATATGAGCGTGGTTGAGAATGTCATGCTCGCGCCGACCAAGGTTCTGGGTCAGAAGCGCGGGGAGGCCGAAGCCCGCGCCCTGTCATTGTTGAAGCGTATCGGCCTCGAACATCGAGCGACTGCCTATCCCGACCAGCTGTCTGGCGGCCAGCAACAGCGCGTCGCGATCGTGCGGGCGCTGGCGATGGGGCCATCGGTGCTGCTTTTGGACGAAATTACCTCGGCGCTCGATCCCGAATTGGTGTCCGAGGTATTGAACATCGTGCGCGATCTCGCGGCCGAGGGCATGACCATGCTGCTGGCTACACATGAAATGGGATTTGCGCGCGAAGTGGCGAGCAAGGTCTGCTTCCTTTATGGTGGCAAGGTTCATGAGGAAGGTCCTCCGTCCCAGATTTTCGGCGACCCGAAGGAGGAGCGCACGCGCAGCTTCCTGCAGAGCATTATCGAGGCAGGACGGCTGTAGGAAATTCAGGTTTGAACCACAAGATTGGCTCTGGCCGGAGCGATGGTTATCCATCGCTCCGGCCAGATTCTCTGTTCTTTCAGTCCCATAGCGTTGGGCGAATCGAATGAAGATCGGTATGGGTATTAAGCGGCCTGCTTAGACAGCGCTTGCCGTAATATTGTAACGCAGGCCAGTGGTTCAGCGAGCGCCTGAGCAGGAGCGTATCGCTCGGTGGGAGTAGCCGGTTCTATGATTGATGACCAGAATGCAACGACAACTGCGCGCAGCCGGTTAGAGCGGATTTTGGCGGCGTTGGAGGATCGGAGCAGCAGCGAGCATACGTTCTTGAAGGTCTATCACAAGGAGGCGCGCGTTGCCGCCGACGCTTCGGATCGCCGTCGCCACTCAAATGCGCTCTTGGGACCTCTCGACGGTACGATCATATCGATCAAAGATATTTTTGACGTAGCTGGCGAGCCTACGCTTGCCGGTTCGGTTATTCGGCGCGATGCACAGCCTGCCCAAATGGATGCCTTGGTGGTCCAGCGCCTGCGGGGAGCCGGTGCCATTATCCTTGGTAAAACAAACCTCGACGAATTCTGTTTCACCACCACTGGAGTCAATCCACACTACGGCACGGCCGCCAATGCCTGCAATTCGGAGCTTATTCCGGGAGGTTCATCTTCTGGTGCGGCCGTGTCCGTGGCCGAACGTACCAGCGATATAGCAATAGGGTCAGACACTGGTGGCTCCGTTCGCATCCCCGCGGCATTGAATGGCGTTGTCGGTTTCAAACCGACGGCTCGACGCATTCCAAGCGATGGTGCCTTTCCGCTGTCGCCGTCGCTCGATTCTATTGGCCCGATTGCACGTTCAGTTGCTGAGTGCGCATTCGCGGACGCTATCATGGCAGGGGAAATAGCAAATGCGGTGACTGCACTTCCTTTGGAGGGTATCCGAGTAGGGGTGCCAAAGGGATATTTGCTGAGTGATGTTCACGGTGAAATCGCGGCGGGCTTGGAAAATGCTCTGGACCTGTTGCGGAAGAATGGCGCGTTGGTTTCGGAATTCGATATCGACGACCTCCTCGAACGGATGCGTGCGGCGACCAGCGAAGCGTCCATTGCCTCTGTTGAGGCGGCCGAAATTCATGCCGATTGGCTCCAGGCCGGTATCGGGCCTGTTAATCCACGCGTCTCCGAACCATTGAGGCGTCGGCTGAATTTTCCTGCCTGGGCCTATTTGCGGATGATGCGTACGCGTAGTGAATTGATCGCGGAGATGGATGATCGCCTGACATGCTTCGATGCACTCGTGATGCCAACGGCTCCAATCTTTGCGCCCCGTATCGACCATATCATTGCTGATATAGCCTTTGCAGAACAAACGGAGGCTCTCCTCCTGAGAAACACGCAGATTGCAAATCAATTCGACTTAACTGCCATCTCGATTCCCTTGCCTCAACTTTCCTTGCCAGCAGGACTGACCTTGATGGCGCGCAACGGATCGGACCGGCGGCTTCTGGGTTGGGCAGCAGGTGTCGAAAAGCTGTTGGCTGCGATTGGTCCCTGATAGGGATCAGCGCCTTCATTGCACGCGCCAATGCCCGGTGCTCCCTAGCTTATCTGCGTGAATCTGCTGGCCAACAACTCCTCGCAACCATGCTCTTTGAGGGCAGCCGTCAAGGCCGCCTCGTAGTCAGGCTGCGCGCTTTCTAGGCGCAAGCGGCCCTTGTCGGTCAAGACTGTGTAGACTCCGCGCTTGTCGTCCGGGCAAAGATCGCGGATGGTTAGCTCGCTGCGCTCCAAGCGTTCCACCATCCGCGAGACCGAGCTTTGGTTCAGGCGCAGATGCGAGGCCAGTTCCTGCATACGCAGCTCGCAACCGGGTGATCGAGACAAGACCTCGATCGCCCTGTAGTCCGATAGGCCAAGCCCGTGCTTGTCCTGCAGGACCTTTCCCAGGTCAGTTTCGATATTGGCTATCACGTGAATGAGCTTGAGCCATGAATCGCTTCGCTTTGACATGATCGGCACGGACTCCTGTTGACCTGTCAGCCGGACTTCCTTCCTATGTATGTCCATGCAAGCATTGACTCAAGGGGAGTCCGCGCTGTTACGACCTGCTTAACCCCGAGCTAAACGCCAAAAAGGGGCGCAATCCTTCCGAGACCGCGAGTTTGCTTACCATCGGCGACCGCCAGGTTTGCGGATCGTCGGCGAAGAGACTGTAGGTGCCGCGATAATCGAAGCCCTGTGCCGCAGCCTCATCACGGTCGACCGCGAAGAAGACTTGCGAGATACCTGCATAGAGCGCGCTCATGTAACACATCGCGCAAGGCTCCCCTGATGCCAGTAGCGTTGCCCCGTGGAGATGGGTTGCACCATGTGCACGGCAAGCATCACGTATCGCCTCGACTTCCGCATGGGCGGTTGGATCGTGATGTTCCTGGACGCGATTGACGCCACGTCCTACGATCGCACCAGCCTGATCGACGACGAGAGCAGTGAATGGAATACCGCCGTCGTGGACATGATCCACGGAGAAGGCGACGGCCTCCTCCATGAGTTGCTTGTAGCGGGGCAAAGCATCGGTGGTCATCAGGTTTACCCCTTCAGTTTTGCGCTGTCGGCGAGTTTCAGCCAGACGACACCAGCGATGATGACCGCCAGCCAGAAACCTTGAGAGAGCGTCAGGGGTTGATGCAACAGGACGCTACCGAGAATGGCGGCGCCGACTGAGCCGATGCCGGCCCATACCGCATAGCCGATCCCGACATCGATGGTTCGCAGCGCCGAGCTTAGAAAATACAGCGTCAGCAGGAAGAAAACGAGCGCCGCGGCTGACCAGCTCAAGACGGTGAAGGCCTGGCTGCCCCCGACGCTGAGCGCGTAGCCGACTTCAAAGGCGCTGGCGAGCAGCAGCATGATCCATGCGCGTCCGCCGCTTTGGGATTTGTGGTCCATGGTTGTCACTTTGGTTTCCTTTCAGGTGAGATGGGATTGAGGAGGAGGGCGGTGCCTTATGCTGCACCGCTGAGCCGCAGGCCGACGACGCCACCGATGACGAGGGCTATACCGAGCGCCTTTTTCCAGTTCAGTCCCTGTCCGAAGAACAGCGCGCCCAAAATGGCGATCCCGACTCCTGCAACGGAAGTCCAGATGGCGTAGCCGACGCCAACGTCGAAGGTGAGAAGTGCAAGGCTCAGGAAGTAGGTGGCGATTGCGCCGCTGAGGAGGGTGGCGATGGTCCAGCCAATTTTCGTGAAACCTTTTGCATTGCCTGCGCTTATTGCCACTGCGATCTCAAAGATCACGGCGATGCCAAGATAGAGCCAGCTCATTGGGGTGTCCTTTCGTTGCTGGGGTGGTCTGCTACAGCCGGGGCGACGGATCGGCTGATAGCTACGTTGAGGGTTGTCATCATTCGTATTAGATTAATGTATGTACATGCAATATAATGCCGACGCGCGGGATGTCAATCTATTTGCATGTACAAATAACTATACGCCCGAATTTGGTCGCATGTGCGTAAGAGGCAGGGTTCCTACAAGCCACTCCGCGTTGCTGCCACGAGTTGCCGGGATATCGACTGCCAGCTCGGCCGCGGGGGCAGTGGTATCGACCAGGGCGATCGGTGCTCTGGCAATCCGCGTGGGAGAGGGGGCTGGGACTCAGATCAGGCTCAACCGCTTGAGCTGTACCGCGCCATCATCATCATGACGGCTTCTTCGACGACGCGCTGGCGTTCAGCTTTAGAGGGCGGTTCTCCAACGCCTACCACACGCAGCCAAAGCAAGGGCTCGTTGAGCAAGCCTAGAAATTGACGTGCGGCAAGCTCCGCATCGGGGATGTCGAGCGCTCCGTACTCGTGGATCTGTTTCAGATAGCCGATAAGAGCACGCATGGCCGGCGCTTTCCCTGCCTCGAAGAAATTGCGCGGCAGGTCAGGAAAGCGCGCACCCTCACTGATGACCATGCGAAGGAATGCGACCGCAACGGGCGGTTCCCAGAAATCGACCACAGCCTTGCCGAGTCGGCCGAGACCGATGGCGGGATCGCGCAATGCCTCCATGTCGGCGGCAATCTCGACCACCGGAAAGTCCCGCCAAACACACTCGACGGCCGCCGAAAACAGCGCCTCCTTGCTCTCAAACTGATTGTAGACCGTTCGCCTGGCGGCGCCGGACTCCTTTGCCACAAGGTCCATGCTCGCGCCCTCATAACCGTGAGCGAGGAACACACGCATCGCTGCTTCCAGAATGGCGTCCCGTTTGGGTATCGCCGCGCGAGTGGCGGCTTTGCTCGGGGAAACGGTCTTCACAGCACGCGGATCTGCCAAGGCAATCTTCTCCTGTTGACTGCACTGCACAGTGCAGTGTAATAAATCTGGCACTGCACTGTGCAGTGCATAGGAGATACACGATGTCAGGGGCAATTGCCATCAAGCTCCCCTCAGATGATCGCTGCAAGCAGGGTTGCGAACCGTTTGCGGCGGTCGGCGGATTTCCAGCGCAGGGCGTGCTTCGCCAGCATCTGAAAACCGGCCTGACTGTTATCCCGGAATCGGCCGACCTCGGACCGCTGACACAAAACCTCGGCCTATTCGTTTTCAGCCTTGACGCCGGCCACAACGCTTTGCCGACATCCCCGACCACATTTGCCGAGAGAAAGAAAAGACGATGACACTCGACTCCGATATTGCTGCCTTTTTGAAACGGATCGCATCGGCTCCGCCGCTAGAAAGTCTGTCGCTCGAAGAGGCACGGGCTGCGTCCAAAGGACTTGTTCAGCTCCAAGGACCTACTGAGCAGGTCGCGCAGATCGACACATTTAGTGTGTCGACGGTCGATGGTGCGGCCATTCTCGTCAGGATTTATAAGCCGATCGTACCACTGTCCGATCCCGCACCAGTGATCGTTTTCGCGCATGGGGGCGGCTGGTTTCGTTGTACGCTCGACGACTACGACAACCCCTGCCGTTCACTGGCCAATGCCACAGAATGCGTCGTCGCCTCCGTGGATTACCGGCTCGCGCCAGAGTTCAAATTTCCGACTCCACTCGAGGATTATTATGCCGCCGTGAGCTGGGTTGCCGCCAATGCGCAAAAGATAGGCGCCGATCCAAGCCGATTGATCGTTGCCGGCGACAGTGCTGGAGGCAATCTCGCTGCCGCTGCGGCGTCAATGGCGCGCGACCGGAATGGACCGAATATCGTCCACCAGCTCCTTTTTTATCCCGTCACCAATTTTGGGTTCGAGACGGAGTCCTACGAGGAGTTCGACACCGGTCATATGCTCACGCGTGCGGCAATGAAGGCGTGCTGGTCATACTACCTCGCCGACATCGCCGATGGTGGCAGCCCATATGCATCGCCCTTGCGCAATCAGAATTTAGCCGGCTTACCACCGGCGACGATTCTGACTGCCGAGTTCGATCCGCTACGGGATGAAGGCGAGCAGTATGCTCGCAGCCTCTGCGAGGCAGGCGTTGCCACTCAACTGCACCGACTGTCGGGTATGATCCACGTCTGCATCCACTTCTTGGGAATGGCCCCGGCCAGTCGGGTGCTTTTCGATATAAGCCGGGAAGCGATCAAAGCCCGCTTTGGAAAATCGGGAGCTTCCTGATGAACGTTTCAGATGTGAAGCCGAAGCGCGCACTCTGAACTGGAATAGTACAGGCGCCCTTGCTTTACTGCTGTGATCACAGCCGATGTGATTTGTCTTTGTTGCGGGGGCCGCCCTGTCTGCCTAGGCCCGTGAGCAGCGCGGAGCAGTCCTTGCGTCGCGCACTCAATGTAATCGATGCGACCTGACAGACATCCAACAGGCAGAACAATTGCCGCAAGGTGGGCGGGCATCACGACAATCGCTGCTGACTTGCCTTATCAAAGAAATGCAGGCTCGGGGCTTTGAACGAGATTTGTATTTTCTGTCCGGGGACGAGCTCGGCTCGTTCCCGCATGACCCAGGTAAGCTCCTTGCCTTCCAGATCAAGTGCGACGTGCGTTTCCGAGCCTGTAGGCTCAACAACATTGACGGTTGCAGTCACACCGCCTTCGGAAGCGAAGGAGATATCTTCCGGGCGTATGCCCAAAACAACTTCGCGCCCATCCGACTGGCCGGGAGCGTTGGAGAGTTCGATGCGAGCTCCGGTTGCCAACATAAGGGCCGGCGAGGTGCCGCCGGTGACTTTGCCTTCGAGGAAGTTCATAGCCGGTGAGCCGAGGAAGCCCGCAACGAAGACGTTTCTCGGCCGGTCATATAGCTCGAGCGGCGAGCCCACCTGTTCTACCTTCCCACCCTGAAGGACGACGATCTTATCGGCCATGGTCATGGCCTCGATCTGGTCGTGGGTCACATAGACGATCGTTGTCCTCAAGCGCTGGTGCAGTGCCTTGATTTCGGCGCGCATCTTGACGCGCAGTTTGGCGTCAAGGTTGGAGAGCGGTTCGTCAAACAGGAAAACTTTTGGATCTCGCACGATGGCGCGGCCCATGGCGACACGCTGGCGTTGACCTCCGGAAAGTTGAGCGGGCTTGCGATCCAAAAGCGGCTGCAGTCCCAGTATCTTGGCGGCATCGCCAACTTTCTGGTCTATCTCGGCTCGCTTTGCGCCGGCGAGCTGCAGTGCAAAGCCCATGTTCTGCGCCACCGTCATCTGCGGATAGAGCGCATAATTCTGGAACACCATGGCGATGTCGCGATCCTTCGGCGGCAGGTCATTGACGACCCGCCCACCAATCGAGATTTCACCGCCGGTGATATCCTCAAGGCCGGCAATCATACGCAACAACGTTGACTTGCCGCAGCCCGAGGGGCCGACGAGAATGACGAATTCGCCGTCCGAGATCTCTACATCGACACCGTGGATGATGTTTACCGCGCCGTAGGACTTCCTGACGTTATTGATGGTCAACCCGGACATGACATTCTTCCCTTCTGGACCGATCAGTGCTTCTTGCGGATGCGAAGCGCCTGGTATGGCTTGCCTGGCAGTTCAACACCGAAAGCGGCATCCGCTTTGCCGCCGCGCACGATGGCGCCATGGCGCGTCGGATGCGGGATCGGTGCGTCCACCTTCCTTGCCGGCGTAATCGTCATCTCCCATGTGTCGATGACGTCGACATCATAGTCGGTTCCATCCTTCGGCAAACCGGTTGACCAGACGACGGGCTGATGTTCGCCGAGATAGATGTAGCTGACATCCCCGTCATGCGCGCCGGAGACGCGGGTCCATGGCCATTCGCCGAAAGAAGCCATCGGCTCGAGGCCGTTGATGACATCCTGCTCGAGGAGATCGCGCAGGAAGCCGATACGCTTCCAGGCCTCGCCACGCAGTTCGCCGCCCTTCGCCCACCAGATGAGGTCTTGCGGATTCGAGTAGGTTTCGCCGTGCCCGGCATAGCCGCCGCGTGTTACGGTGATCCAGAAACGATGCACCAGTTCCTCGGCCGTCAGGTTGCCCCATGACTGGACGATGTTGCCCTCATATTCCGGCTCGTCGTTTACGACGGGCTTGCCATAGGCTTCACGCCATTCCTGCGTGCGCTTCACGTCCCAGTTCTGAATGCAGGCATGGGTGACCCAGGGCTTGCGATGATCGAAGTTCATCGTCGGCTCACCATTGTGGATCGACTTCAAGTGGCCGTAAGGATCGTTCTCTTCGAGAATGTGGAAATAGCGGTCCCACTGCTGCAGCGGCTTAGTGTCGAGCAGGAAGTCATATTCGTTGGCAAGCGCCCACCAGACGTTGCGATAGGCGGCCAGGCGAGCGGCAAGATAGGCGACGTAACGAAAATCCTGTTCGGCCGACATGTCGGCATAGCCCCAGCGGTCGTAGGGGTGGAACATGATGATGTCGGCCTCGATGCCGAGATCGCAGAGCGCCGCGACCTGGCCCTCGAAATGGCGGAAGAGGACTGGGTTCGGACGATCGAAGTCCTCATTGCCGTCTGCGTCCTTTTCGAAGCAGGCGTAAAGCGGTTCGTTGACGTTATAGGGATAGTCCTTGGGGAAGACGCCCATGCGGATCTTGTTGAAGCGCGACGTCTTCAGCGTTTCGAGCGTCTGGGCCTGCATGTCGAGTGGCTGGTGTGTCCAGGCATAGCAGGTGGTGCCGAACGACAGGAAGGGCTTGCCGTCAGCATAGGCGAAGTGGAACTTGTTGTGGACGTGCACGGGGCCATGGTTGCCCGTCGATGGCTTGGTCGCGACGAAGGCGCCGGTTTTGCCGTCGAGTGCCGATGTCGTCGAGCGTGTGCGGAATGACCATTCGCCTTCATTGTCGGGCATGAATCGAACGCGATAGACGCCGTCGCCATCGTAAAAGCCGGGCACGCGAACCTCGCGGCTGTTCTGGCTGAAAACAGCATCGAATGCTACATCGAGATAGGGATTGCCACTGGAAGGGCCATTGAAGGCCGCTTCGAAAACACCCCATTTTTCGACGGACGCGTTGGACATGATATTCTCCTCGGAAGATATATGGATGGTACGACCGCTCAGCCCTTGACTGCGCCGGAGGTGAGGCCGGAGACGAAGTAGCGCTGGAAGATCAAATAGACGATGGTGGCCGGCAGCACGGTCATGACGATTGCTGCATTCAACTGGCCGTAATCATTGGAAAACTGGCCCTGGAAGGACATCAGCCCGAGCGGCAGTGTCCACATGTGCTGGTCCTGCAGAAGCACGAGCGCCATTGCGAATTCGTTCCAGGTGGAGACGAAGTCGAGGATCAACAATGCCGCAAGGACCGGCAGGCAGACGGGCAGGAATATCCGCCGAAAAATGGTGAAATGGCTTGCGCCATCGATCAAGGCTGCTTCCGACAGTTCCTTTGGAATGCCTCTGAAGAATCCGTGCAGGATGAACACCTGGTAGGGCACGCCGAAGGCAATATAAGGCAGGATCACGCCGGGATAGGTGTCGATCAGCCCCAGCGAGTTGACTAACGTAAACAGCGGCGCCAGCATCACCTGAAAGGGGATCATGGTGCCGAAGACGATCGCAAGCAGCAGCAGCTTGCTGAACTTCAGCCGGATCTTGGCAAGCGCATAGGCCGCCATTGCCGAGAGAAAGAGCCCGATCGGCACCTTGATCACGGTGATGATCGTACTGTTTAGAAAAGCGCTTGCGAAATTGCCGCGCCCCCAGGCGCTCGAATAGTTTGCGAATGCCGGCTCGAGCGGCGGCATGAACGCGCCGGTCGACGTCACGTCGGCCTGGGTCTTCAACGAGGTAAAGACGATGAACACAAAGGGCGCGAGCCAGATGGCGGCGATGACGAGAAGCGCGATCCACAGGCTGATCAAGACAGGATCGCGCTTGCGCTTCGCCGGGATGATGGTCTCGAAGCTGTCTGATATTGATGTTGCCGATGCTGCCGTCATTGTTCGGCCTCCTCGTGCTTCTGCGTCCAGCGCAGGTATGGAATGACGACGACGATGGTGATCAGCAAAAGCACGACCGATATCGCCGCACCGCGGCCAAAATCGAAGATCTGCATGGCTTGGGTGAACGCCCAGAGTGCCAGCATCTGCGTGGATTGCGCCGGGCCACCACCGGTCAGGCCGTAGACGATATCGAAGGCCTTCAGCGAGGAGATGACCGAGAGCACCAGCACGATGGTCAATGTCGTGCGCAGGGCAGGCAGGGTCACGTAGCGGAAGATGTTAAAGCGCCCTGCGCCGTCGATGCGCGCCGCCTCGACTAGCGTTTGCGAGACACTCTGCAGACCGGCAAGGAAGAGAACCATGGAGAAGCCGACGGACTGCCAGAGGTAGGCAACGAAGACGGAATAAAGCGCGATATCCTTGTTGCCGAGCCAGTCCTGGATCCAATCCTGCAGGCCCATCGACGTCAGGATTTCGGTGAAGAGACCGAAGAATGGATCGTACATCCACTTCCACATTGTCGCGACTGCGATCGGCGCGATGATGACAGGCAGATAGAAGATGGCGCGGAAAGTATTGCGAGCAAAGAGCTTCTGATTGAGGCTGAGGGCCAGCAACAGGCCGACCATGGGCGGGAAGATCACGCACATGATCGTCCAGATCACGGTGTTGCGGAACGCGACCCAGAAGACGGGGTCTTGTGTGAAGACATATTGGTAGTTCGCCAGGCCGACGAACGGGCGCTGCGGATCGAGGCCGTTCCATTTCTGGAAGCTCAGCACCACCACGTTCAGCATCGGATAAAGCGCGAAAATCGCGTAGATCAGCATGGCCGGGGCAAGCAATATTGCCGCCTGAACGCGGGGATCCTGGGTTCTGTTGCGCAATGACATTCTGGTTGCTCCCGGCGGCAAGTGATGCTTGGGCATAAGGGTGAGGGAAGCCGTCCGCCGCGGCTGGCAATCGGAGTGGCGACCTCCCTCGATCGATCAGGTGCGACCGGAGATGAAGCTCTGCAACTGCTTGGCAGCATCGGCTGGCTGAATGTTGCCGGAAGCGACGTCGTTGATCACCCGGAAGTATTCGGTGGTAACGTCAAGTGGGAAGGCCTGGTCGCCATTCATGTAGACCTTGCCGTAGGTCTTGAAGATCTCGAGCCATTTCGCCTCGAGCGGCTTCTGGTCTTTATACTGGACATTCTTGTTGACCGAGATTGAGCTGATCTGGCCGACGAGATCCTGCTGCACCTTGGTCGACAGGAAGTAGTCGAGGAATTTGGCGGCAAGATCGGGGTTCTTGCTCTTGGTGCTGACGTAGTTGTATTCGGCGAAGCCATAAAGGCGGTTCGTATTCGTCGGGAAAGGTATAACACCGTAGTCGTCGAGGTTGGCCTTGCTGCCACTCAGCTGGCTGACCAGCCAGTCGCCTTCAAGCATCATCGCAGCGCGGCCGGCGACGAACAGCGTATAGGATTGCTGATTGCTGATGCCCATGAACGGCTTCAGCGTATAGTCCTTCGTCCACTTGGCAAATTCGGTGAAAGCCTCGGTTGCGCAGGCTTCCTTCGTCCAGTCGGCCTTCATGGCCATCAGCGCATCATGCTTGTCTGCGCCGCATTTGGTTTCGAGCAGCACGTCCATCAGGCGCATGACGTGCCAGTTGACCGAGCCGCCAAAGGTGAAGGCCGGAATGCCCGCCGTCTTGAGCTTATCGGCCGCGGCCAGTAGCTCCTCATAGGTCTTCGGCTCCTGGGCGATGCCGGCCTTCTGGAAGAGCTTCTTGTTGTAGTAGATCGCCTCGCCCTTGAAGGTGAAGGGGACGCCATGCTTGCCGCCCGGGTAAAGATCGGCAAAGGCGGCTGCCGACGGAAGCAGCTCATCGGCCCACTTGTACTGGGTGTAATACTTGTCGAGCGGCAGCGAGAGGCCCGCTTTCACATATTCGCCGCCGAGGCCGAGGCCCGCCCAGCTGAAATAGATGTCCGGGCCCTTGCTGGAGCCTGCCGCCACGCGAAGTGCGGTCTTATGCTCGTCGACGCCGCGCTGGACGATTTCGACATGGGTGCCAGGATTGGCCGCCTCGAAGTCCTTCGCTACCTTCTTCAATGCGCCGTTTGCGGCACCATTGTCGAAGTTCAGCGTCCACATCGTCAGATCTTCTGCGGCAACATTGGTTGCCGAAAATGCCGCCGCAACGATCGCTGCAGCACCGAACCAACGCGCATATTTGGTGTTGATAGCCATCTCCCGTCCTCCTCTGAGCAAAGCTGATGGCGGTTTTGACAAATAGTTATCAACATGTCAACTGGTATGATGAGCTAATCAGCATTCAGATGTTGCTCGCTCTCAGGCGCAGTCATCCCTTGCCACCAACTTGCCCTCCCCAGGTCTCCCGCCGCCGGTGACCGGCTTCCGTTTTCCGACGGCGCCTGTCGTCCTTTTGCGGCTGTGGGAGCGCACAGAGTGCGCTGGAACGGAGTGTCAGCCTGCCAAGTCCACAGAAGCGGTGGCATAGGCTTCGAGTGCGAGCCGTCGGCCTTCCGGGTGTTTCACCAGGCGGAATTCTCCAAGCCCGACTTCCTGCTGGCGAGGGGTGATGTTGACCAGGTGGAGTTGTCGCGACAATCTGGCGGTCCCGGTAATGAAAGCGAGAACGGCTGTCGGATCGGATGAGAGGCATTCCTGCCAGGCGCTGCCCGCGAGCCGAGACAGCGTGGAGACCGTAGCAAAGAGCGGCCGTGGCATTCCAGGCTCCGAAGGCTCATCTTTGCCGGCGATCAACCCGAAAGCCCCGGTTAAGGCCGAAAGCGTCAGGCATTCCAATCCGGCGTCAAGGGTACGGGCAGCGTAGCCAAGCGCGAAGGCATTGCCGAAACGCGCATTGTGCCGTGGATCGCTATTGGCCATGGCGATGCGCCCGCCGCATTGATTGTCCATGGTCCGGCTGCCATAGGGGTTCTGTCGCATCGCTATGGTCGAAGGGCCGATGCGGTAGGGCTTGTCGCCGTAGATGGCGCGCACCGAGCGTGTGATGAAAGGCAATGCCTCCAGCGTTTGCATGACGCTGAGGTCGTCGGCTGCATGCACGATGGGATTGGTGCAGTGGGTGATGAATGCAAGCAAGTCCGTGGGAACGCGTTTGCGGTTGAGTTCGGTGAAGTAGCTCAGCATGCCGCCGCCAAGGCGCATACCAGCAAAGGCGGCGCAAGCGGCTGCGTAGACTTCTTCAAGGGGTGGGCATTCGGGCCACTTGCTGCCTGGGGGCGTCGATTGCCGGTCAACCGACGGCGATACCACCAAGGCGTCGGGCTTGAAGCCCGCATCTCGCATCAAGGTCGCGATTTGCTGCACTTCAGCGACTGGGGGAAGGTGGCACGGTAAGGCGATTTCCACGGTCGATCGCCCGGTGTGACCTGCTGCAATGACCGCAAACGATTTGAGTGCGTTGATGCCGTGACCTGCACCGGGATCGAAGTGAAACAAGAGCTCTTGCGGTGCTATTTCACGCAGCCGGTCGCGGGCAACAAGGGTGGCCTCGGCGTCCTCGGGCGTGATCACAAGCCCGATTGCCGGCATGGTTCCGGACTTGTCTCCCAGGCTCAGCGTGATCGGACGCGCAGCGGTCGCGGGCGTGTGGGTGGAGCGTCGCATGTCGCCAAGGGTGAGAACGACGCGTTGGCGCACCGGATCGCCGGCGGGAATATGATACGGCCATGGCAAGGCGAGGGGCCGAACATAGGTCTTAAAGGAGGCATCGGACCAGTTGCGCTGGTCTTCCATTTCGAAAGTATCGCCTTCCATGCGGCACTCGGCCGTGACATGCGGTGAGACGCTGTGCGTAATCGCTCGCATGTCCTTGAAGGGCTGCCAGGGTTCGATAAGGTCGGGAAAATGCGTGTCCTCGCGCCGACCATCGACATGCTCGACCGACACCGGCATTCCGGCGACCCCGATGATCGGATGCAGGATGCAAAAGCCGCAACGGTTGGTTTCGAACCCGCTTGCAGAAAGCGCTGTGGCCTCGAAGATCAGCGCCTCGCCCTCTTCGGCAGCAATTCTCACGTCGATTGCCAGCTCAGTGTCGACGGGCCCGGCGCATCGCGCGATGTAGCTTAGGGAAAACCCGCTTTCACGCTGATCGACCCGCAGATCTTCGATCCGAGGCGCATAGGTGCCCCAGTCCCGATCGCGAACCAGATAGGAAACGGCTCGCAAAACTTCGGCGCCATCATAGCAAATGGTCCGCAGGTTCCCGTCCTTGAAATCCGCTGCGAGCAGCCCTGCCGTCAATCTTGTGGGTGACGTTTCCGTGTCACGCGTGCCGTAGAGCTGAAACGGATCAATCTCGGTGATCATTGCAGCAACGCTCCGATATCGACCGTCCGTCCGCTTGCCGCACTATCGTAGGCCGCTTCGACGAGCGCGAGCGTTTTGAGATTGTCTACTCCGGACGTGGATGTCTCTGTGCCGTCTGCCAGCCGGTCGGCCCAATCCTGCTGGATCGCGAGAACACTTTCCTGGATATTATGCCAGGGACGCGACGCCCAGGAGAGAAGCTGCGGCGAGACGTCGGAGATCGCAACGCCATCTGGTCCGGTGACCTCGAGACGATAGCCCTGCGACAGCCTGATCGAGCCCTTCGTACCGTCGAGTTCGATCAGCGTTTCCGGGAAGGGCTCCGTGGAAAGCCTGGAGGCATAGCTGACGTCGACGATCGATGTTGCTCCGCTTTCGTGGTCGAGCAGGATCGTGGCGACATCCTCGCCGTTGATCTTCGGATTGATACGCTTGGTGCGGGCCGTCAGCGAGGCGACGTCACCGAGAATGAAGCGAGCGATGTCGAGCGTATGGATGCCGAGATCCTCGATGATGAAACGCTCACCTTCGGCAAGGTAGGGCTGGCCGGAGAAGACATCAAAGCCGGATCGGAAGGAGAAGCGGCCCCAGAAGGCTTCGCCGATCACACCCGATTGGAGAACCGCCTTGACGGCCTGGATGGGTGTCTGCCAGCGAAAATTCTCATGTACCATCAACGGTACGCCGGTCTGCGCACACACGGCCACCATTGCCTTGGCATCACTCAGCGTCTTTGCGAAGGGCTTCTGGCAGATCGCCGGGATTTTATGGGAAGCAGCCATTTCTACAAGAGCGCGGTGACTTGCCACCGTCGTTGCGATATCGACGAAATCGAAGCCGCCGTCTGCAAACATGGCCGCGGCATCGCCATAGCGACGCTCGATGCCGAACTGGTCGCCGACGAGCTTCAGTCGTTCAGGGTCCCGGTCGCAGATCGCGACGATTTGAGCACCCTTCACGCCCTGCCATGCGTGCATCTGATTGATTGCGAAGAAACCGCAACCTATCAACGCGCCTTTGAGTTCTGCCATTTCAACCTGCCTTTGCCATTTGCATGAGAGTGACGCGCTGCTGGAGGCGTCGCTGCGCCTGGTCCACGACAACAGCGATGATGATGACCAGCCCCTTGATGACCATCTGCCAGAAGGATGACACGCCCATCATCACCAGGCCGTCGGAAAGGATGCCGATAACGAAGGCGCCGATGATAGTGCCGCCTATGGTGCCGCGACCGCCCGACATGGAGGTGCCGCCAAGCACGGCTGCTGCAATCGCATTCAGTTCGAAACTTTCACCCGTTGCAGGATGCGCCGCCATCAGCTCTGACGAAATGACGATGCCGACGATGGCAGCACATAGGCCGGAAAACATATAGACGAAAATCTTGACCACATCGACGCGAATGCCGGACATGCGCGCGGCGCGCTCGTTTCCGCCAACGGCGAAGATGTGCCGGCCGATCGGCGTCGATCGGGCAACATAGGCGGCGATCAGCGCCAGAACGATGAGGATCCAGATCGAAACCGGAAGGCCAAACAAGCGTCCGGCGCCGAACACGTCGAAACCGGTCGTGTCATATTCCGGCCGCCCGACCAGGTTCGGAAAGGTCTGGCCGTCGGAAGACAGGAGCGCCAGGCCGCGGGCGACATAGAGCGTTCCGAGCGTGGCGATGAAGGGGGCGACGTTGAGCTTGGTGATGAGCAGACCGTTGATGAGCCCGATCAGCAACCCGACGGCAAGGGTGGTGAGAATGATCTCGTAGATGTTGAAGTAGACGGTATAGCCGATCGGCAATTCGACGCCGTTGAGAATAAGGGCACCGGCCACCATGCCGCAAAGTCCGACGATCGAACCCACGGAGAGGTCAATGCCGCCGGTCACGATTACGAAGGTCATGCCCATGGCGAGAAAGGCGTTGAGCGCCACGTGTTTCGACATCAGGATGATGTTGGCGGCCGAGGTGAAGTTCGGCGCGAAGATCGCAAAGAAGGCGATCACCGCAAAGAGCGCAATGAAGGTCCTGAGCTTCATCAACGTCAGGAGGACGGAGCCGTTCGAGCGATTGGCCGCAAAGGCGGAGGATGTGTCTGCCGTCATGATGCGAGTTTCCCTGTATGTCCGTGTCCCTTGGCCGATGCTGCGATGATGGCCTCTTCGGTGGCTTCGCTTCTGTCGAAAATTGTCACGAGCTTGCCGTTGCTGAGTACGGCGATGCGGTCCGAAAGGGCCATGACCTCTTCAAGGTCCGATGTTGAAAACAAGATTGCCAGGCCGCCGCTGGCGAGCCGGCGCATGGTGCGGAAGACATCCGCCTTGGCGCCGACATCGATGCCGCGGCTCGGTTCATCCATCAAGAGGACCTTAGGGTCCGTCATCAAAGCCTTACCAATGACCACCTTCTGCTGGTTGCCGCCCGACATGGAAGTGACCTCGAAATCCGGATTAGGCGCCTTGATCGCGAGATCGCGGATCATGTCGCGAATGGTGGTCTTTTCAGCGGCTGCATCGATGTGAACGAAGAGGCGGGCGAAGCGACTGAGACTCGCAAGCGTCAGATTGCTGGCGATCGACAAGACCTGCACTAATCCTTCGCGCTGGCGATCTTCGGGGATCAGGGCGAGCCCCTTGCGGATGCGTCGCGTGGTGTCGCGGGCGCGAACCTCCTCACCCTCGATGAAAATCCGTCCGGTCGAATGCGGATGCCGGCCCATCACGCATTCGAAGAACTCGCTGCGCCCGGCACCCATCAGGCCGTATATGCCAAGGATTTCGCCGGCGCGCACGGAGAGCGAGACATGATCGACTGCAAGGCCGCCGGTGCGTCTCGGCAGGCTGATGTCCTCGGCACGAAAGGCTTCGTTCCCGATGGTGTGCTTGTCGGACTTGGCAAAATCCTTTGCATCGGAACCGATCATCGAGCGGACGATCCACTGTGTGTCGATGTTGCGAACCATGGCCTGGCCTGTGATCTGCCCGTCGCGCAAAACGGTGATGTAGTCGCCGATGCGCATGAGCTCTTCCAACCGGTGCGAGATATAGACGATCGCAACGCCCTGTGCCTTCAGCTCGGCAATGACCTTGAAGAGAATATCGACCTCGGCTGCCGAAAGGGCTGATGTCGGTTCGTCCATGATCAAAATGCGGGCATCAAGTGAAATTGCCTTGGCGATCTCGACCAGCTGCTGCTGCCCGATGGGAAGATCCTCGACCATGGTCTCGGCGCTGATGTCGGCGTCGAGCTTCCCCAGAAAACCGTTTGCCCTGTCGATCTGAGCCTTGTGATCGATGCCGAGAATGCCTCGCGTGATTTCGCGCGTCGCGAACATGTTCTCGGCGACGGACATGTTGGCGAAAAGGTTGAGCTCCTGGAAAATCATGCCGATGCCGCATGCCTGGGCATCGGCCGGGCTGCTGAAAGACACCTCCTGGCTCTTCAGCAGGATGCGACCGGACGTCGGGCGCTCGACACCCGCTATGATCTTCATCAACGTCGACTTGCCGGCGCCGTTTTCGCCGACCAGAACATTGACGGAACCGCGACGGAGCTCGAGATTGGCGCGCTTCACCGCGACGATGCCGGAATAGACCTTGGAGACCTCTTCCAGGCGCAAGATAATGTCGTTGCCGGATGTGGTGCTCATCGTCATTGGCCCAAAGTCAGAGCTGAAGGCGTTATCAGCGGCAACTGCCCCGAGGCAGGCTGCGGGAACGCGCCTGTCACATTGATCGACTTGCCGACGAGACCGTCACGCGGCAGGGCGGCAAGAAAGGACGTATTAACCTTCTCATTGAAAGCCTTGCCGAACTGTGCCCACTCGATCTGGTTCTTGAAACTGTTGAAATCGACGAAATCCAGGGCATCGCGAATTGCCGTTCCACGGATGGCAGGTCCGATCTGGACCTTGGCGTCGGGCTTGCCGTCGCCATCGACATCCACATCCACCGTCGCAGCGCGGGATGCGGTGTCGACCGCGACGATCTTGCCACTTAGTTTAACGGCAAAGGTCCACGGCGAGCCGGATTGCTTGCGCGGGTTGCCGAATTTGGCTCCGGCCTCATCCAGGCTTGCGACCGCCAATTGCTGCACTGTCTTCAGGTCGCCGGCGCGCCTATCAAGATCCGGTACCGCCTGCGACTGCCAGATGGCGTCGACCCGCGCCGTTGGATCGAAAGCGTTCTTCGCCTCTGTAGCAGCCTTTTCTTCGGCCGTGGGCGTCTTGACGATCTTGCATCCGGGTAGTGCTGTGACCAGCATGATGGCCACAATCACCCCTACGATCCTCGCCATGCAATGCACCTCAATTTCTCGATGAAACAATGCGGAGAGCGTGCTGCACGCTCTCCGCCGCTGCATGGGTTGCCGCTAGTTCTTGAGCGCGAAGGTTTCGAGCTTGTCGGCATTGCCGGTGTTGATGAGAATGCAATCCATCAATTGCTTCTCCTCCTTCGGCACGGTTTTGTTCTTGATGTACGCATCGGCCTGCTGCACGGCCATCTGTGCCTGGGCGTAGGCTGGCTGGAGCACGGTTGCCTTGATGCCGCCCGCCTTGATGGAATCGCGCACGTCGTTCGAACCGTCGAAGCCGACAACGATAACATCCTTGCGACCGGCTGCCTGAAGTGCGGCAATCGCACCCATCGCCATCGTGTCGTTGCCCGAGATCACTCCCTTGATATCCGGATTTGCCTGGAGAATGGTTTCCATCTTGGCGTATGCCTCGGTCTGGCTCCAGTTTGCCGACTGCTTGGCGACGAGTTTCAGGTCCGGAAAATCATTGATGACGTCGTGATAGCCCTGAGAACGGATGCCGGCATTGGTGTCGGATTCCTTGCCAACAAGCTCGACGTAATTGCCCTTCTCGCCCATCAGTTTGACGAATTCCTGAGCACCAAGCTGGGCACCCTGATAGTTGTTGGAAACGATCTGAGCCGCCGCAACGCCGGTGGCGTTGATTTCACGGTCGATAAGGAAGGAGGGGATGCCTGCATCCTTGGCCTTCTTGACGGCGGCGACGGTCGCATCTGCGCCGGCATTGTCGAGAATGATGGCCTTGGCACCGCGCCCGATTGCCGTGTCGATGACTTGCGACTGCTTGTTGGCATCGTCGTCATGGGTCATCACGAGCGCTTCATAGCCCAGCTCTTTCGCCTTCGCTTCCGCGCCGACCGCCTCGGCCTTGAAGAACGGATTATCGTGGGCCGGCGTGATGATTGCGATCAGATCGGCCGAAAAAGCCGGCATTGCCGTTCCCAGAGCAAGCACACCGGCAAAAGCTGCAAGTGTCAGTTTACGCGTCAGTTTCATGGTCTCCTCCCAGTTATGAAACAGGCCCTGTTCCCGGCAGGGCGGCAAGGGGGAGGGCGGTGCCCTCCCCGGGGACGTCGATCAGGTGATGCGACGGATGCTCTCGGCGATTTCCTGCGGTTCGAAGACCCTTTTCCAGTCGTCGCGCATCAGGGCAGGAATGCCGAATTCGATGGCCTTGTTGCAGGCATCGGAAAATACCCCATCAACTTCCTTGAAGATGACGGCGCCAAGCACGTTCATATGGCCGAGCAGGAAGTCGCGGGCAGCTTCTGCTGGAACGCCACGGGTGATGCACTCGTCCATGGCCTGACGCATAATGACCAGCAGCGAGGCGCAAACGGTTTCGGAAAGGCCTGGCTCCAGCATCGCCATCTGCTCGACGGTGACGCGGTGCGACCGCATGACGGGTGCCCAGATGACTTTCGCGATTTCCTCGCCGAGATCATAGGCGCTCTCCGGTCCCTGCATCAGTGCCGAAACGATATGCTGTTTGGCAAACAGGCCACCGAAATGGTCCTTCTTTGCCTGTATTTCGGTCTCGTCGTTGAAGATCGGCGGATGGCACGGATGCGTGACGAAATATGTTAGATCTTCGCGCTGTGGCAAATGGCCGGCAAAGGGCGCGGCGGCGTCGAGCGCGACGACCATGGTGCCCGGCTTGAGCTTGTCGACGATGCCGGCGGCAACCTTGCCGATCGCGGTATCCGGCACTGCCAGGATGACGACCTCGGCACCGTCGAGTGCCGGCTCGATTGGCACGCAATCGATGGAAAGATCATGTTTCAAACGAGCCTTGCCGGCATCGCTGACCTCGACATGGCGCACGTCGAAGCGCGAGCCTTTCAGGTTCTTGGCGAGCCGATAGCCCATTTTGCCGCCGGCGCCGAAAAGAGCAATTGCAGTCATATTGGTACCTCGTTCACTTTCAGATTGTGGTAGCGCAAGTGGTATGATGAGTCAATGAGTATGCCATTGGATTGACGCGGCGAGGCTAGGATGCCCTGCCGGCCCGGATTTGCGCGAAATAGTGGTCGGTCCCGACCTGCCCGCCCTTCAATGCGATCTGGAGGCCGTTGGTAGGCGCGTAGCTGCCATGGGCGGTGCAGAGTGGCGATCCCGGTGTTTGCGGCAACGGAAGAAGTGTCGTCAGCGCTTCGACACGGAGTTCTTTCAGAGCGTGGCTCGACGTGTCACCGCCGGCAATCACGGCGCGACCGAGGTTTTCCTGCTCGATCAATCGCCGCAGGATCGTCCCCAGCGCCTGACCGAGGAGGTGACGAGCGCCGGGTATGCGGTCGATGTCGCCGCCGCGATCGGCCGAGGGGCCGAGTGCCGTGTGAAGAATGACGCTGCGTCCAGTCTTCAGACTGGCCACGCCTGTCGCGACGGCTGCGTCCAGTGTCTGCACGGCACGCTCGCCGACAAGCGCCAACGGATCGAGATCTACGCTGTCGAAGCCTTCAGCCATGGCGTGACGGATTTGCCGCTCCGTCGTCGGTGACACGCTGCCGGAGACGACCGCTAGGCGATCGACCTCGCCCGGGGTTGCGAAATCAAGTTTCTCGCCGATTAGTCCTCCGGCGCGCCAAGCGTTGAGAAGGGCATATTCGACACCCGACGAGCCGGCGACTAAAGCGCTGCCTTTGCTCGCAAGACGCCAAAGCTGATGACCGGCTGCGGCCTGCGTTTCCGGACTGTCGACGTCAAGCAGCAGGATGGTTTCGCCGGCTGCCGCCAGTTGATCGATCCGCTCGTCGGCATCGGCCCCGCGGATCGTGATGAGGTCGGCCAGGCTGATCTGAAGAGATGTTTGCTTGCTCAGATGCACGACCAGATCCGCCTCATCCATCGGTGTGACGGGATGGCGGCTCATGACGGGATGCCGGTCGATCCGGAACACTCGGCCGTGATAGCCCGCAAAGAGGTGGCCGAAGGCGGTGTAGCGCTTCAGCTGGGGCGCCCCGACGATGACGGGCACGACGGATTGCGCGAAAAGTGCCTTGCTGATCTCGATCGCTTTGCCGATGCTCCCGACCCCGGGGCTGGAGTCGAAGGTCGAGCAGACCTTGTAGTGGCAGATGGCCGCATCAAGGCTCCGAAGCCATTTGAATTGGGGCGTCAGATGCTCGTCCATCCATTGCGGTGTTTCGCTGCGGCTGGTGCCGGCAATGCCGATGGCGCGGCAGTCCTTGAACCGCTCCAGCATGGCCTTGCTTGGAATGCCAAGGAAGAGGGCAGTCGGCACGCCATTGGAGGCAAGGGCCTCCATGACGTCAGTCGAGCCAGTAAAATCGTCGCCGTAATAGCTGAGAAGAAGTTTGGACATTGCTCTCAGGCGTCCTTGCCGTCACTGAATTTCGCAATCGAGGCGGCGAGTTCCGGATGGTTCCTGGCATAGTCGGCGAGCGGAATGTCGGATACCGCTGCCTGCCAGGCCTGCTGAATGGCGCGAACGCCGGCAGCAGGCCCGAAAGGATGGCTGACGATGCCGCCGCCGCAGAGATAGAGAAGATCCGTGGTTCTGCCTGTGCGCTGATAGGTCTCAGGCGCTTGGCCGCCCCATTGGCCGGAGCCTGCAACGGGAAGCGGGCAGTCGGATGGATCAAAGAGCGGCGTGCTGATGGCCTTGAAGGACTCGACGAAACTGTCGTCCGGCTCCCAGTATTTGACCCTGATGCCGTTGATCTGAAACTGATCGACGCCGAGAAGGCGCCAGAACTGCTGGTAGACCTTGAAATCCATGCCGGCGCCGGGATGGCGGGTCAGCACATCCCAGCCGTTGCGATGGGCATGCAGGACCAGTCCTGACCTCTTACGCAGGAAACTCATGCCACCGAAGCCGATCGAATTGATATTGACGACGGCGCAATTGCCGCCAGCCTTCAGCACCAGATCGTGATTGCGCATCATCTCATCAGGATCGGCATGCGAAATGCCGAAGGCATACATCACCTTCTTGCCCGTCTTCTGCTCGTGATCGAGGATTAAAGGCATGATGGCCTCGACGCGCTCCTTGAGCGGCGAGTACGCTGGGCTCATCAGCTTTTCGTCGTCCTTGATGAAATCGACGCCGGAGCTGATCAATTCGCCGACAAGCGCTGCCGTTTCCGCCGGCCGCAGGCCGAGCGCCGGCTTGACGATAGTGCCGATAATCGGCCGCCCATTGACGCCAGTGAGACGCAGACTGCCGGCAACGCCAAACTGCGGGCCGGGATGGGCGTCTCGGAAGGCCGCGGGTAGCGTCATGTCGACGATGCGGATGCCGGTCATGCCCTTGATCGAAAAGACGCGGCCGATCGCAATCGTCATGAGCGCGGAAAGGTCGGTCCCGATCGCATCCAGCGGAAAGGCGATGTCGACATCGGCCCTGTGGATAGGGCCTTCTCCATCGCGAAGTTCTGGCCAGGTTGGGTGCTTTTTATCGGGCAGGGGACGGATCGCCGTAACGCGGGCTGCCACGCGTGCCTTCAGCTCTTCCGTTTCGCCGGGAACGGCGACGAAGGTACCGGTCGACTGATCGCTGGCGATCTTACGGGCCATTGCCTCGAGGTTGCCCGGCGTTTCGATACGATAGGTGATGATGATGCTCATAAGAGACCGAATACTCCTTTGGCCGATGATTTTTCACATGGCGTCAACTGGTAATCTGGTATAATGAGTATTCCAATTTCCGCAATGGTTTTTTTGCCGGCATTTTGGAACAGCTTTCGAATGGGCTTCCGTCGCGGCATCAAAAATGCATAAGGGAGAGGAAGCTTTGAGAAAGCGGGGGGCCATGGGCGAGCCAGTTGAGCAAATCGTACGTCGAAAGCTATCGGATGAGGTATTTGACCGGCTTGAGCGGTTGATCACATCGGGAGAACTGAAGCCGGGCGACGAGATGCCGTCCGAGCGCGTTCTGATGGAACGCTTCGGCGTCGGACGCCCCGCCATTCGTGAGGCCATGCAGGCCCTTGCGAAGATGGGTCTCGTCAATATTTCGCATGGCGAGCGCGCGAAAGTCCTTCAACTCACGGCAAAATCGATTTTCCGACAGGTCGATCTGACAGCAAAGATCATGCTGTCGCAGTCGTCGGATTCACTCGAGCAGCTAAAGAGCGCACGCATTTTCTTCGAGCGCGGGATGGCGCGCGAGGCGGCGCTGCGGGCGACGCGCAAAGATGTCGATGAACTCCACGAGATTATCGAGCGGCAGCGTGCATCGCTTGGCGATGCCGACGGCTTCATTTCCGCTGATATGCAGTTTCACACGCGCATTGCCCAGATTTCCGGGAATCCGATTTTCACTGCCGTCAGCGAAGCCATGTTGGCGTGGCTGAAGACATATCATACGGACATGCTGATCTGGACTGGTAAGGAGAAGCTCACGCTGGTCGAGCATGAGGAAATCCTCGCGTGTCTGGCGGAAAACGATGCCGACGAGGCCGAACAGGCGATGCTGAAACATCTGGAGCGCTCGCGTTCGCTCTATTCAAAGTGATATCGGCCCCAGCCTGCTTTCGGGCAAGAAGGCGCACTCATGGATTCGCTCTTAAATAGGCGATGACGTCCTCAATCTCAGACGCGGTCCACAACCCACCGAAGCGCATGGTGGTGCCCGGGACCTTCGATTTCGGACCGTACAAATATTCGGCCAAGGTCTTCTCGTCCCAGGAAAGGCCATCGGCAGCCGCCTTCATCATCGCCTCCGAATACCGGTAGTTCGGAACTGCCGCCGCGCGGCGGCCGACGACACCCTTCAAAAACGGCCCAAAGCGATTGGTCTCGGAATCGACAGAATGGCATGACGCACAGAGCCGAAACACACGCGCTCCGTGGGCGATGTCTTCAGCCATTGCTGAAGACACAAACGCCAAAAAGGCCAGCCCGAGCAACATGTACCAGCCGCATCTCAACCAGTCTCGCCTCCGCTTCTGGGGTTTCAACAGCATCCAGATATTGACGAGCGATTTGAACCGATGTGGCTGTAAACCCGTCGCTGCACTTTGTTTGATCAACGAGCCTTCGCAGCCTCGACAAATGCGGCGATCTTATTGATGTCCTTGCGGAAGCCGCCCTCGGGCAAAGGCTTGTTGGTATGTGTGAGCGAGTCCACGGCCCATGGCTGCACGGCGGCGATCGCTGCTTTGACATTGTCGGGTCCAAGGCCGCCGGCAAGGATGACGGGCAGCTTGCTTCGCTTGACGATTTCCCGGCTCAGAGACCAGTCATGGGTGACGCCGGCGGCGCCGATGCCGTCGATATGAGCCGCAACGGAATCAAGAATGAAGGAATCGGAATAGGGTTCGAAGGCTGCAGCATGATCAAGTGCCTCCGGCCCCGTCATGGGAATAGCCTGCAGAATCTTCAGGCGGGGATATAGGGCGAGCAGCCTTTCGCGCAATTGCTGTACATGCCGCGGCGTTACCAGTCTGATGTCGCCGCAAAGGTGTAGGACGTCAGGACGCACGGCCGCAACCATATCGGCGATCAGATCGAGATCGCTTTCGACAGACAATGCAACACGCTCCGCCTTGCCTTTCAATGCATCGATGATCTGACGGGCTGTATTGAAACTGATTTCACCCGGCAGGCCGCGATTGGACGGCGTCACGCCAAGATAGTCGACGCCCGCCGCGGCCGCGGCCAGTGCTTCGGAAACGGTCTGCATCGTATAGATTTGAACTTTCACGGAACTACCTGCTTTAATGGCTAGATTGATTTTGGAAGTATGGCGTTGACCATGCGCTCTTCGGTGAGTTGGGCACGCTCGGTATTCCGGGCGACAAGAGCGGAATAGAGCGCATCGATGAGTGTCATCTGGGCAATCTGCGCCGCCATCGGCTCGCTGCCCTGCTCATGAGAGACGCTGACAAGGACCACATCCGCTAATCTTGCAAGCGGCGAGGCGCTGTTGCCGGTGATGCAAAGGGTCGCAGCGCCTCTGGCCTTGGCTTCCTGAAGGATAAGCACGGGGTCGCTGGTAATGCCGGAATAGGAGATGACCACGACCAGGTCTTCCGGCCCCAGAAGTGCCGAATGCATGATCTGCAATTGTGAATCGACCGGCGCATCGCATCGCAATCCAAGCCGGATGCAGCGCTGATAGAATGCCTGTGCGACGATACCGGAGCCGCCAACGCCGCCGACGAGGATATGTCGTGCGCCAGCGATCAGATCGAGCGCCTTCGTAAACGTCGCCTCGTTCAACACGCCTTGCGTATCGCTGATGGCCTGTGCGACGGCACGAAACAGGCGAGCGGCGGCCTGGAGATCACTGGCTTCGGGCTCGTTGCCGGCCCCATCCCGCGTATCGCGAGGTTCCTGCGCCAGCGCCAGTTTGAGATCCGTAAATCCCTCGAAACCGGCGGTGCGGCACATGCGCAGTACCGTCGTATCGCTAACATCGGTTGCCTGGGCGATCGCCGACATCGAATGGCGAATGGTGGCATCGACATTTTCCAGGACCCAAAGCGCTACGCGCCGTTCCGATTCCGATAATTTCGGCAGAACGCTTCGCAGCCGGCTGCTGGCTGAGTTCACTGGACCACGCAGGTCAACGGTCATGACGATTCTTTCGCTGGCGGACGCTGTCGATTCAAAAGCTAGCATGCTGATGTTGTGGTGTCACTATAGACAACATAATTTTGTTGTGGCATCACTGCATGACGTAGCGGAGGGGCTGCGTAGATTTTTGAGGAGGGTGAGGAGGATACAATGAAGCTGAAAAGTCTTCTCATGGGAGCGGCTCTAGTGCTCGGCGCAGTTCCAGCAATGGCCGGCCAGCTGACGTTCTGGCATGCTTATGCGGGCCAGCAGGACAAGGTCGATTTCATCAATTTCGCGCTCGGTGAATTCGCCAAGAAGCATTCGGACATCAAGCTGGATGTCGTTGCCGCAGAACAATCTGCCTACAAGACCAAGCTGAATACGGCGATGGCATCGGGCAATCCCCCTGACGTGTTTTACACCTTGCCTGGCGGCTTTTTGAACGCCTTCGTCAAGGGCGGGCAGATGTACGCGCTGGATCAGGATCTCGCCCAGAATGCCTGGCGCCAGAGCTTCCTCGAAAGTGCCATCGCTCAAACGAGCAAGGACGGTCATACCTATGCAGTGCCTGTCGACGTCGACTCCGTCGTCTTCTGGTATAACAAGGCGTTGTTTGCTCAAAAGGGCTGGGCGGTTCCCAAGACCGATGAAGAGCTGATGGCCTTGGCCGAAAAGATCAAGGCCGACGGCGAAGTGCCCTTTGCTCTCGGCAACAAGGATTCCTGGCCGGCTACTTTCTGGTTCCAGTATCTGGAAATGCGCCTGAAGGGCTCGGGCGTGGTGGCATCCTTCGTCAACGGCGATGCCAAGGCGACCTTTGGTCCCGAAGGTGAGAAGGCGTTCGAGAAGGTCGCAGAGATCGCCAAGAAGCAGTATTTCCCGACCGGCTTCAACGGCATGAGCGACCAGGAGGCCAACATGCTGTTCCTGAACGGCCAGGCCGCGATGATGCTGAATGGCACATGGCAGATCGGTGCCTCCGCCGATGCGCCCGAGGGCTTTGAACTTGCGTCCTTCGCCTTTCCCTCCGTTCAAGGCGGTGCGGGCGATCAATCCGATGTTCTTGCCGGCGTTGCAGCTTCCTTCGGAATCTCGCAGAAGGCCGAAGACAAGGCTGATGCCGTAACGCTCTTGAAGTTCCTCACCTCGAAAGAGGTGATGACCAAGTATGTCGAGCTGCGCAAGACGATGGTGACCGTCAAGGGCGCGACCACGGAAGCTGCTGCCGGTCCGGTGCTCTACGCCATCAGCAACGGCCTGGTCAGCGCGGCCGGCCATCTCGACTCCTTCTACGATACGGCCATGCCTCCGGCTGCGACCAACACCTATTATACGTCCTTGCAGGGTGTTCTCGATGGCTCCGTCGCGCCCGCAGATGCTGCAAAGCGTCTCGAGGACGCGCTGAAGACCAGCAAATAACGCTCGGTGTCCTCAAATCAAAGGGCCGCCGCATAAGCGGCGGCCTTAAGGCAAGTCCCAAAACCGGCAAGATTATGAGCACTGACGGCCTAGCAAAAACACACAATCGGGCGGCACTTCTGTTCCTTTCGCCAGCCCTATTGCTCATTTGCGTTTTCGTCGCCTATCCGGTCGCCTATGCCGGCTGGCTCTCGTTGTTCCAATGGGACGGCGCCTCGGCTCCGATTTTCGTCGGTGCCGGAAATATCCTGCGCCTTGCATTGGACTCAGTCTTCTGGTCGTCGCTTGGGCGCAATCTTCTCATTGCGTTGTCGGCGATTGTCTTTCAGGTGTTCCTGGCGCTGGCGATCGCCTATTGCCTCGTGCGCATTGTTCCCGCTTTCGGCCGCATCTTTCTGTTCTTCTATCTCGTGCCTGTCATGGTGAGCGAGATCTGCATCGGCCTTCTTTGGCGCTTCATGTACAATCCCTATTTTGGGCTGGTAAATGCCGCCTTCAAGCTCGCCGGTCTCGATAGCCTGAAGCGTGGATGGCTTGGCGAATCCGACACGGCTTTCACCGCTGTGGTCGTCGTCATGAGCTTTACCTATCTCGGCCTCTACGTACTGTTGTTCACCTCAGCGGTGCGCAGCGTGCCTGAAAGCGTCTACGAGGCGGCCGAGATTGACGGCGCCGGCGATTTCCGCAAGTTTTTCTCCATCACCATTCCTATGGTCTGGGATGCCGTCCGCGCCAATTCATTGCTTGCGATCATCGGCTCGCTCAAGACGTTTTCCCTGGTGTTCGTGTTGACCAATGGCGGTCCGAGCCACGCCAGCGAAGTGGTCTCCACCTACCTCTACAAGATGGGCTTCAGCAGCTTCCAGATGGGCTATGCGGCCACGATCGGCTTTGTGCAGATGGTGCTGACTGCGCTTGCCGCCTGGATCGTTTTCCGGTTCCTCAAGCGCAAGGGGGACGCATGACCACCGCTGTCCGCCGCTGGAGCCTCACGCACAGTATCGTGCTTGTCGTCCTGACGCTGCATGTGTTGCTGGTCATCTTTCCTTTCATCTGGATGATCTACAGCACCTTTAAGACCAACAAAGAATTCATGCGCTCAGTCTGGTCGCTGCCGACAAACTTGAATTTCGATGCCTATATCGGTGCCTGGAGCGGCGGCGCGCTTGGTGGCTATGCAGTCAATTCATTGATCATCATGGTCGGCGCGACATTGATTACGGTATTTGCCTCGACGCTTGCTGGCTATGCGCTGGCGATCTACCGACCGCGCTGGATGCCGGTGCTGGAGCTGTCGCTGACCGCTGCGATGGCGATCCCAGCCTATGTTGCGCTGGTCCCGCTCGTTGTCATGCTGCGTGGTGTCGGCCTGTTGGACACACATCTGGGTGTCATTCTCCCGACTGCCGCTTTCAACATACCCGTTTCAATCTTCATCATGCAGGCGTTCTTCAGCACGCTGCCGCGTGAGCTCTTCGACGCAAGTCGCGTCGACGGCGCGTCCGAATGGCGCATCTTCTACAAGATCGCGCTGCCGATTGCCCGACCGGCCATGTTCACGGCCGGCATCGTCAACATGATCTGGGTCTGGAACGATTTCCTGTTCCCGATGGTCTTCATCAACAACCCCTCTCGCAAGACGTTGCCCGTCGGCCTTACCGATTTCGTCGGAGAGCACATTACCAACTACCCGGTCATGCTTGCAGCGATCCTGATCGCCGCGGTGGCACCGCTCGTTCTCTTCATTTTCTTTGAACGCCAGATCACGGCCGCCCTCGTCGGAGGCGCCGTGAAAGAATGACCCACAGGTCCGATTTTCCAGGAGAAATGCCATGTCTTCCAAAAATCTCGATTTCGCCAGCCAAGCCGTCTTCTACGAGCCGGAAGAACATTCGCAATCGATCAGCTATCCGATCTATATGTCTGCGAATTTTCAGTATGGCGGCGACATTTACGACCAGATCGTGGCCGGCGCGCGCAAGGAAGTGAACATCTATTCCCGCTGCGGCAATCCCACCGAATACAAGCTTGAGGAGCACATAGCGAAGTTGACCGGCGGCACCGCCTGCCTTGCGACGGCCTCCGGTATGGCGGCGATCTCGCACGCGCTGTTCGGCATCCTGAAGGCCGGCGACCACATCGTCGCGGATCTGACGACCTATTCGAGCACGCATGAGTTTTTCGATCACCGCGCTCAGGACTTCGGCCTTAAGGTTACGCTTGTCGATTGCACGGACGTGCGTGCCGTCGAGAACGCGCTGACGGAGGAAACGAAAGTTCTCTATGTCGAGGCGATCGCCAATCCGACGATGAAGGTGCCGCCACTGCGTAAGCTGGTGGAACTCGCCCATAGCCGCGGCATCGTTGTGATCTGCGACAACACCTTTGCGTCGCCCGCGGTTTGCCGTCCGCATGATTTCGGCGTCGATGTCGTCGTCGAAAGCGCCACCAAGTTCATCGGCGGCCACAACGACGCTGTCGGTGGCGTCATTACCCTGAAATCCGAAATCCTGCCGAATGACTGGCTGGAAGATGTACGCTGGAACACGCTGAACAAGCTCGGCGCGCCACTTTCACCTTTCAATGCATGGCTCCTTTTGCGCGGTGCACAGACGCTGGCGCTGCGCCTTGAGAAGCAGTGCGCCAATGCGCTGGCACTTGCCAAGCATCTGGAAGCGCATCCGCGCGTCAAGCGCGTCTTCTATCCAGGCCTGCCGTCGCATCCGAACTATGCATCGGCAAGCGAGCAGCTGCGCGGCGGCGGCGCAATGCTGTCCTTCCAGGTGGATAACGAAGAAGCCGGCGTTCGCCTGCTCAAGCGACTGAAGCTCTGCTCCTTTGCAGCCAGCCTCGGTGGACTGCGCACCACCACGCAGGTTCCCGCCACCATGGCCTTCCTCGACATTCCAAGCCAGGAGCGCGAAGCTATGGGCGTGGTCGACGGTCTGGTGCGGTTCTCTGTTGGTATTGAGCATATCGACGACATCATCGCGGATGTCGATCAGGCCATCGAGCAAATGCTTATCGATCTTTGAGGCGAATGGAATGGCAGTGGTTGCCCTTTTGGGCGATATCAATATCGATCTCGTCCTCGACATTCCCGCCTATCCGGGCGAGGGCGGCGAGGCGATCGCGACCGGTCAGACGGTGGCGATCGGCGGCTCGGCGACGAACACGGCGATCGCGCTTGCACGCGCCGGGCACGAATGCCGCTTGATTGGGTGTGTCGGTCAGGATGCGTGGGGAAGGCAGGCGCTTTCCGAATTGCAGAAAGCCGGGGTCTCGACCCTTTGGATCGGCCAAGACCCGGCCGAGCCGACACAACTGAACGTGGTCGCTGTTAGCGCGACGGGCGAGCGTACCATGTTCGCCTATCGCGGCGCGAATGCGCAATTGTCGGACGATATGATAGATGAGGCAGCACTTGCCGGTGCGGCGCTGCTGCATCTGTCCGGCTACGCATTCCTGCAGCCGCGGCAGGCGGGAGCGGCGTTGCGCGCGATCGACATTGCCGAGCAGCGAGGGATACCGATCACACTTGATGTTCCAGGCGGCGTTGTTGCTGCTTTGGCAGATGCGCTCCGGCCGCTATTGTCGAAACTGGACACAATCCTGCTCGCCGATGGCGATCTGCCGCAGCTTCTGGGGCGGCCGAGAGATGCAACTCTGGACAGCCTGGTTGCCGCATTGTTGGAGCAGGGGGTTAAGCGGGTGGCGATCAAGGGGCATGGGACGGATTCCCTGCTGCGCCAGGCGAATACCGGCGATAGCGCCCCTTGGTTTCCTGTCGAGGTGGTCGACACGGTTGGCGCTGGCGATGCCTTTGCCGCCGGACACATTCATGGGCGCATAACTGGGCTTAGCGCCGCCTATTGTTGCCGACTTGCCAACGCCTTCGGCGCCGTTGCTGTGACCCGCAAGGGTGCGGGGCAGGCGATGCCTAGTCTGGATGAAGTCCTCAATCTGATGACCGGCGCTCGATAGTCCCGGAAAATTGGGGTCACAGGACGACAAAGGCGAAATGCTCTCGATCATACGGCATCCAACCCCGCACCGATGGCACGTTGCTTGCGGTGGTATCCCGAACCGCCAGTCAAGTGTTCGCCTGGCCCGCAGTCGCAATTCGACACCGAACTGCTGCGAGAACAGCTATCGCTTGACATGGATGCAGGCGAAAGCGATGCTACCAAGATGAGCAAAAACGTACTCGACGTGCTGTATCGTATGTGTCCCCTGGCAGGACATTAGCCCGTTCCCGGTCGCTGTCGCGCCCCGGGAGGCGGGAGCGACAGCGTTTTGTTCTTTTGCGCGACTCAACCACCAATAGATTTCATCCGCCAAGAGTTGAAACACTTGGCTACAGGAGAGTTCGCGTGAACGACACTGCAAATGCGGTCGGCAAGCCGCCCATCATTGTGAGAAGCGCCGACTATACAAGATTAATCGCTTTGGCGCAGGCTTCGATGGATAGAGAGTCTGTAGTCGGAGATGAGTTGATGGCTGAGCTGGAACGCGCGTCAGTCATGGTCGATGAGTCCGCGGTGCGTCAGACCGTCCAAATGGGGTCGACCGCAACTTACACGACCTCAAACGGCGAAGCCCGGACCGTCACCCTCGTTTATCCTGGCGAAGCAGACATCGAAGAGAACAAGGTCTCGATCCTCACCCCTATCGGGGTGGCGTTGCTGGGCTTATCGAAGGGCCAGACGATCAACTGGATTGCGCGCGACGGGCATGTCCGCATCCTGTCGATCATTGACGTTGCGCGCTGATTGCGCTCGACAGAGTTGTGAACGTCGAGTGCCGCGCGAAATGTCGACGCCTCGCGCTGCACTCTCCCAAAGCCACGTTATGCTCTACGTCGTTATGAGATGGTCTCTCGACTACAGCGCTATCCTGCTGCGGCCCGCATTTGCTTTCCCGCCCGTGTTCCGGCACTGTGCACCAGTGCGTTCACGAACCCTAGCGGTCATTCAAGCCAAGCCAAGTTCTTGGCTCGGAATCTGTCGCTGCGGGAATTTGCAATATTGGTTCCATCGGTTCTGATCCTTTCAAGAGCAATCGATTGCAGCTTCCGTAGGTAGTCTCAGGTCAACGATAGCGATCTCTATGCGCAAGTGAGATCTATCGACGAGCGTTCGACGCCGCTGGTCTACAGAGTTCCATCAGCGCCATCGACAACCCTATGTCTTCGTCGTGGGGGACGATGATCTTGCGCAAGTGGTTCGACGGGATGACCGCTTCGGCTCCCATACTGGTAATCGTTTCCTGCAAGACATTGCCGTCATAGGCTTTATCTGCCAGCACCGCACCGCCGCTCTGTCCCTCCAGAAGAGCCGGCGCTTGCGTGATGTCGCCCAGCTGACCGGCGACTACGATGAACCGCGGCGGTCGGCCAAGGGCATCGACCAGCATGTGGATCTTGGTGGTCAGTCCGCCTCAGGAACGCCCTAGCGCCTGACCTTTGGCCCCCCCTTTCCGGAGGGTGCTTGCTGACGGGCACGAACGATTGTGCTGTCGATCATCAGATACTGGTTGTTGCGGTCTGTATTCAGCGCCTCGAACACCCGTTCCCATATACCGGCATGACACCAACGCTGAAGCGTTTACGCACCGTCTTCCATTTGCCATAGCGTTCCGGCAGGTCGCACCAACGTGCGCCCGAGCGTAAAATCCACATACCATGTCTCGGTGTTCGAAGTCAGTTTGTTCACCTTCACACTTTGCAAGGTGCAAAATCCTATGTCTGTTTTCAAAATATCTGTCGCGGAACGCCTGATTCTGCGGCGGGGCGGCAGCCAGGCTATCAAGCCGAACAAAACTCGGAATTTTTGCGACAAGGCCACACCTACCACGGGATCGCACATTTGAAGGTCACGCACTTACGTCGTGACTCCGGGTACATCGTTCAGCGCATAGTAGACCGGCAGCCCCCGTTCTTGCGCCAATCGTACGTCGTTGTCGGCACCTTTCGACTGACCGGGTAAGTGCAGGACGGCATCGCAGAGCCGCAACAACCGTTGAGCCGCTGGATAGAAAATCTGGTCGTAAAGTTCATCACCGAGCACCTTTCCGCCTGCCGAACGCCAGGCGGGAAGGCAATCCATTCTCCGATCATGGGCACGTGCCCCGCTTGGATAGCGGCAATGGTACCTCTTCGAGACATTGAAGGTTAGCCATCATCTTCTCCGCGTCGTCTTCAGTCCCGGAACGGTAGGGACCTGCGATCTGAATCAGCATCGCTCGATTTCCATATTCGATGTTGATGATGGCATGAGCTTGAGGGCGGCGTACTGCAACAACATGATCGTCTTGCCGTCTCGGATTGCGCCGGAGTCGATCATCGCCAAAGCTTCATCAATCCTGACTTCAAGGATCGCGATATCTTCACCTTCTTCTTTATTCCCACCGCCCTGCGAAGCGCGGTCGGCGGGTTCATACTCTCCGACGAAGAAGTGAAGCCGTTCCGTCACCGAACCGGGACTCATGAAGGCATCGAAGACCTGCCGCACCTCGCGCACCCGGAAGCCTGTTTCTTCCTCCGTTTCCGCACGAATACGGATTTCGGGTTCTGCATTGTCGAGAAGCCCTGCCGGGGTCTCGATTAGAAGATCGTCGTATCCGTTGACAAAGGCTGGATAGCGGAATTGGCGGGTAAGGATCACCGTGCGCCGATGAGGGTCGTAGAGAAGGATGGTCGCCCCGTTTCCCCGATCGTAAGTTTCTCGCGACTGCTCCTGCCAGCTCCCGTCAGCCCGTTGGAACGAGAAAGTTGTTTTCCTTAGGACGTACCAATCGTCGGAGAGAATGGTGACGTTCTCCACGCGGATGCGATGGGCAATACTCATGATGGACCTCGAACACACACGAACGGGGCACCGGCCCGCGCTCTGGATATGCACAACAATTCGTGCAATAACGTGCAGAGTCAAGAATTTTCATGCATTCGAGTAGAACATATGCTGACAACGGAACGTAAGGCGCTCATTCAACGGGTGCTGCGCCGGGATGGCCGCCTGATAGCCAAGGCATTCAGTCAGCAACTGGGCGTCTCGGAGGACACGATCCGTCGCGATCTGCGTGAACTCGCCGGTGAAGGTCTGCTGCAAAGGGTGCATGGAGGTGCTCTGCCCGCTTCGCCGGCTGTTGCGGATTTTGCATCACGCGAGGCCGCTGGGTCGTCTGCCAAGGCCACGCTCGGCGGGATCGCGGCTCGCTTGATCCAGCAGGGACAGATTGTGTTCCTTGATGGCGGCACGACAAACGTGCAACTGGCGCGCCAACTACCCTACGATCTCAAAGCCACCATCATCACGCATAGTCCGAGCATTGCGGTCGAGCTGGCGCGCCACCCGCTGGTGGACGTGGAAATGATCGGGGGACGAATCTTCAAGCATTCGATCGTCACGGTCGGGTCCACCAGCGCCGAGGCGATTTTGCGCGTCCGTGCTGATGCCTACTTCATGGGAGTGACTGGCCTTCACCCCGAAACGGGTGCGACCACCGGCGATGGGGAAGAAGCCGCCATCAAACGGTTGATCGCACACCAGTCGGCGGAAACAATCGTCTTGGCGACACGTGAAAAGCTCGGGGCGGCGTCGCCTTACAGCATCATGCCTCTGACAGAGATCGCAACGCTGGTCACGGAGGCCGGACTTGCCGCGGAGTTGCTGCAACCCTTCCAATCTGCATCCATCAACATCGTAGAAGGCTGAAGGGCGATATCACGTTGTTTCACTGAAGCGGGATCGGGCGTTTGTCGGTGAGGTCAGGCAACTGCGCCTGTCACGGCCTTCCGCTGTGCCATCGCGCGGATCCGATGAATATGAATGGTCAGGGCGTCGGGAGCGGAGAAGGAAACCTCGGGCAAAAATTTGGACAGGTTCATCCCACGTCCGCAGCCAGATCGAGGCAGCCTTCCGACGCATCGTCACCATTGGGTAGCCAATCCCAGGACAAGAGTTTGAGCAACCGTCGAGTATTACCGGCGCTCTGACCCATCCTGACCGTGACACAATGCTATGCGCTGCCCGCGAAGCGGGTGGCGTTTTGAAGTGCGTCTCAAAACTTGATGTTGGTCATAAGAGTATTTCCGACCGCCAATGGAAGTCACAACCTGGTCCAGATACCCGATGTCCTTTCGGGACGGCTTCTTTCTGCGCAGTTGCTTGGCATATGCCGCACCGACTTTGCGACCCCAGCGGCGGATGCTTTCGTAAGACACGACAATGCCGCGTTCCAGCAGCATTTCCTCCACCAAGCGCAGGCTCAGCGGGAAACGGAAATATAGCCACACTGCATGGGCAACCACCTGTGGAGGAAAACGGTGGTTCTTGTACCTGACGTTCGATGGGTTCATCGAGATGGCTTAACCATCAACCGCTAAGCCACAAACAACGAGACATCGCCGGGCCGGATCCACGGGAAAGTCCGAAGTGCACCGTCAAACCGGGGGACATTTATGTTCCCTTATGCCGCGTTCGGCATAATGCAGAGCGTTTTTAGCTTGGCGTCGCCAGTATCGACGTTGCGGGCGCACCGAGGCCTCCGGCGACGGTGAGCTAAAAACGTGTTGGGCTAAGCCGCGGGTGCGCGCGATCCTATGGGGATTGAATGATACCCCTCGAACGCAAACGCATTGTTGGGCGGTGTCGACGCGGCGGTTGCCGGGCCGCAGGGGACGAAAGCAGCCTGGATGCGGGTTCGATAAGGGCGGCGATTAGTGCTGTAGCCTCCCGTGAGTGAGGACACAACTCCGTGAGCCCGACTTCCAATTGCTGAAGCATCGTGCCAATACTGCCCTATGACTTTCTTCGGAAGCGCCCACCGCCTTTTGTTGCTCGTCGCCATGCTCGCGGTCATCATCGGCCCGATGAGCATCGGGTTGGCAGGTAGCGCCATGGCCTCTTCGGGTGCTGTGACGATGGAAGATATGGCCAGCGCCATGCCCGGAATGCAGATGGCGGAAGATATGCCCTGCTGTCCTGACGAGCAGCCTGTCAAGCCGGATTGCGCCAGGGGATGCCCGCTCGCCCTGGTCTGCACGACATCGATCTTCGGGCACGCACCTGACAGCCATGCCTGGTCTTTCTCAATCTCGTGGCAGTCGCATCGCTACGATCTTTTGCCGGCGTCGCAACGGATGTCGGCACTCGTCGAGCCGCCGGCCCGACCTCCGAAAGCCTGATCTCCAGCCATTTTTGAACATGCCTGCGGATAATGCAGGGGGGCGTGCACGCGTCCACGCTGATCCAATGGCGATCAATTTGACCCGAGGACGTGATCAAGACATCCGTCCCGATGAGATCGAATATCATGAACAAGACTTCTTTTTCCGTGGGAGCGATGCTCCTTTCCGGCGTGCTGATCGCCGGCTCCGCCACCGTGACCCTTGCAGCCTCGCAGGGTTACGAATTCCAGCCTGTCTCGACCGATGTGAAACAAGGCCAGGGATCGCTGGTCTCGGTGCGCCTGATCGACAAGCGGACGGGCAAGCCCGTTCCCGATGCCGTGATCTTCACCACCCGCATGGACATGGCTCCCGAGGGCATGGAGATGATGACGACCCCCGTCGAGGCCGCGACCTCGTCGGAGCCTGGCGTCTACGCCTTTAAGACGGACTTCACCATGGCGGGCGGCTGGCGCTTCAAGCTCGCCGCGAAGGTTCAGGGCGAACCTGATACAGTCCAGGGCGAACTCGTCCTGAAGGCAGCACCTTGAACACGCCATCCCGTGTGGCAGCCACGCTCTCCCTCGCCGTATTGCTCGGCGGGGGAGGCTATTGGGCTGGCACGAACAATCTTGGCGCGCGGCTCGGCCTGAATGTGTTCGAGCCTGCTCTCGCGACGCCCAAAGCCTCCGTGGCCACCCCGACGGGGGCGATCATCTATTACCGCCATCCGGACGGACAGCCGCAGTTCTCAGCAACGCCGAAGAATGCCGCGGATGGCCGACCGTTTATCGCCGTCAGGGAAAGCGAGGATGTCAGCTTCAGCGACGCCGCTGCGAAACCGGACAAGACGGCGGATGTAGCCAAAACAGGTGCGAAGCTGGCGGATCGTAAGATCCTCTACTACCGAAACCCGATGGGTCTCTCCGACACATCCAAGGTCCCGAAGAAGGATTCCATGGGCATGGACTATATCCCTGTCTTCGACGATGATCAGGGCGACGCCTCGATCGTCAAAGTCTCGCCCGGCAAGCTGCAGCGCACGGGCGTGAAGACGGCCATCGCGGAAATGGCGAGCATCAGCCGTAGAATCCAGGTGCCGGGGACCGTAACTCTGGACGAGCGTCTCGTCAGCATCATCTCGATGCGAACGGATTCGTTTGTTGACGACGTTGCCGACGTTACGACGGGCGGCCGCATCCGCAAGGGCGACAAGCTCTTCCGCTTCTATTCGAGGGAGATCGCGACCGCAGCGTCGGAGTATGCCGCCGGCAGGGGCGATGTGCGCATTAATGGCAACGCCGGTTCGGCGCTGCGCCTGAAAAATCTCGGCGTGCCACAGGAGGTGATCGACACCATTGCGGATAGCCGTCAGGTGCCGACGAGCATCACCTACGTCGCCCCGCGCGACGGTATCGTCCTTGAACGCATGGCGACGACAGGCATGATGGCGAAGCCCGGCGACGTGCTGTTCCGCATCGCCGATATCTCCAACGTCTGGGTGATGGCCGACGTGCCGGAATACGATCTGGCTTCGGTCAAAAGTGGGGCCGAGGTCAACGTTACCATCAGAAGCCTCCCTGGCAGGATGTTCAAGGGTGTGGTCGATCTGATCTATTCCGAAGTCGACATGCAGACGCGCACGACGAAGGTCCGTATCGAACTCCCCAATCCCGACGGCGTGCTGCTTTCCAACATGTATGCCGACGTCGAAATCGAGGCGGGTGCGCCGAATCCTGTCGTCGCCGTCCCCAGCAGCGCCGTCGTCGACACCGGCGATCGCCAGGTGGTCTTCATCGATAAAGGTGATGGGAAGTTCGAACCTAAGGACGTCAAGCTTGGCGTTCGCGGCGAGAACCAGACGGAGATCGCAGAGGGTGTCGTCGCGGGAGACAGGGTTGTGGTGGCCGCCAACTTCCTGCTGGATGCCGAAAGCAACCTGAACTCCGCGCTCAGCGCGATGACATCGGAGGAGGCCAAGCCATGATCTCACGCGTCATCTCCTGGTCCGCCCATAATCTTGTCCTGATCTTCGTCGGCACGGCCTTCGCCATCGCCGGCGGCGTTTACGCGCTGCGATCCCTGCCGCTCGACGCCATTCCCGATCTCTCCGACATCCAGGTCATCGTCTACACCGAATATCCCGGCCAGGCTCCGCAGGTGGTCGAGGATCAGGTGACCTACCCACTGACGACATCGATGCTGACGGTGCCGAAGTCGAAGGTCGTGCGCGGTTTCTCCTTCTTCGGCGTTTCTTTCGTCTACGTCATCTTCGAGGAGGGCACCGATCCCTACTGGGCGCGAAGCCGCGTCCTTGAATATCTGAACGCCGCACAGAGCCGTTTGCCACAGGGTATCACGCCGACACTCGGCCCCGATGCAACGGGCGTGGGCTGGGTCTATCAATATGCTGTTGTCGCCAAGCAACTGTCGCTTGCCGAACTGCGGTCGCTTCAGGACTGGGTGGTGCGGTTCGCCGTGTCCAAGGCCGAAGGCGTGTCCGAGGTCGCGAGTGTGGGAGGCTTCGTCAAGCAGTATTCCGTCGTCGTCGATCCAGCGCGGATCAAGGCCCAGGGTGTCTCGCTCAACGACGTGGCTAACGCCGTTCGCGCCAGCAACACCGACGCTGGCGGCCGCACGATCGAGCTCTCCGAGTTCGAGTTCATGGTGCGTGGCCGCGGCTACCTGAAGGGTATCCCTGATATCGAGAGCATCGTCCTGAAAAGCCAGAATGGCGCACCGCTGAAGCTCAGCGACGTCGCGAGAGTGGAACTCGTGCCGGACGAGCGGCGTGGTATCACCGAGCTGAACGGCGAAGGCGAGGTCGCAAGCGGCATTGTACTGCAGCGCTTCGGAGCCAATGCGCTGACTGTGATCGACAATGCCAAGGCGAGCCTCGACGCCGTCAAAAGCAGCCTTCCCGCAGGAACCGAGATCGTCCCTGTCTACGACCGCTCAACGCTGATCGAGGCGGCAATCGAGACCTTGAAAGGCACGTTGGTCGAGGAATCCATCGTCGTCGCCCTGGTGACGATCGCTTTCCTTCTGCATGTGCGTAGCGCGCTGGTCGCCATCATCATGCTTCCCGTCGGCATCCTGATCGCCTTCATCACCATGAAGCTTCTCAGTATTGGCGCAAACATCATGAGCCTCGGCGGCATTGCCATCGCGATCGGCGCGATGATCGACGCGGCCATCGTCATGATCGAGAATGCCCACAAGCATCTCGAGCGAGCGCCGCCGGACAAGCCCCGCATCGACATCCTGGTCGAGGCGGCGAGCGAGGTCGGTCCGGCGCTGTTCTTCAGCCTGCTGATCATCACCGTATCGTTCCTGCCGATCTTCACGCTGGAATCGCAGGAAGGCCGCCTGTTCGGCCCACTCGCCTTCACCAAGACCTTCTCGATGGCGGCGGCCGCCCTGCTGTCAGTGACGCTGGTACCCGCCCTGATGGTCCTCTTTGTTCGGGGCTACATTGTTCCCGAGCACAAGAACCCTCTCAATCGGTCCCTGATCTGGATCTACCACCCCGTCATTGCTGGCGTGTTGCGGGTGAAGACGCTGACCATTCTGGCAGCGCTCGTGATCCTTGGAGTTACCATCTGGCCCGTGCAGCATATCGGTAGCGAGTTCATGCCCAATCTCGACGAGGGCACGCTGATGTATATGCCCACCACCCTGCCGGGCATATCGGTCACCAAGGCGGCCGAACTGATGCAGACGCAGGACCGGATCATCAAGTCCTTCCCCGAAGTGCAGAGCGTCTTCGGAAAGGCCGGCCGCGCGCTGACCGCCACCGACCCGGCGCCGACCGAGATGTTCGAGACGATCATCACCCTGAAGCCGAAGTCGGAATGGCGGCCGGGTGTTACCACTGAGAGCCTCAAACAGGAGATGGATGCCGCCCTGCAATTCCCCGGCGTCTCCAACGCCTGGACGATGCCGATCCGTGCGCGCATCGACATGTTGTCGACCGGGATCAGGACGCCTGTCGGGGTCAAGGTCTATGGCACCGACCTCGGCGAGATGGAGAAGATCGCCCGGCAGATCGAAAGCGTGCTGAAGACGATTCCAGGCACTTCCAGCGCCTACGCGGAGCGGGTGATCGGCGGCTACTATCTCGACATCATACCAGACCGGACGGCGCTCGGCCGCTACGGTCTGACCATCAAAGACGTTCAGGACGTCGTCGGCATGGCGCTGGGCTCCGAGGTCGTGACCCAGACGGTCGAAGGACGGGAACGCTATGGCGTGGCCATGAGATACCCGCGGGCATCGCGAAGCGATCCGCAATCCATCGCCAGGGACGTGCAGATATCCCTGCCCGGCGGCGGAACTATTCCTCTCGGCGAGGTCGCGGACATCAAGCTGACGCGCGGAGCGACGACGATCCGCACCGAAAACGGCCAGCTTGCCGTCTACATCTACGTCGATATCGCCAATCGCGATCTCGGCGGCTACGTCGCCGAAGCCCAACAGGCGGTCGCCAAGAGCGTGACGATGCCTCCAGGCTATTCTGTCGCCTGGAGCGGCCAGTTCGAATATCTCGAACGGGCCGAAGCGCGGCTTGCTGTCGTCGTTCCCCTGACGCTGGCGCTGATCTTCCTGCTGCTCTACCTGAACTTCAAGGCGCTGACCGAGACTGTTATCGTCATGCTGTCCCTACCGTTTGCGCTGGTTGGCGGCATCTGGCTGATGTGGTGGATGGGTTTCAACGCGTCCGTAGCGGTCGCCGTCGGCTTCATCGCTCTTGCGGGCGTCGCGGCGGAAACCGGTGTGATCATGTTGATTTACCTCGACCATGCGATGAAGGAGCGGCGCGAGGCCTGTGAGAAGGAGGGCCGGGCCTTCTCGAAGTTAGACCTTAATCGGTCGATAATGGTCGGCGCGGTCGAGCGCGTCCGGCCGAAGATGATGACCGTGGTTGCCATCATGGCGGGGCTTGTGCCCATCCTCTGGAGAACTGGTACCGGATCGGAGATCATGCAGCGGATCGCCGTGCCGATGATCGGTGGCATGGTGTCGTCGACGCTGCTGACGCTGATCGTGATTCCTGCTGTCTATGGCCTGATCAAGGGATGGCGACTGCCTGCAACATCCACTGCAGACTACTCGATCCTTGAGGCCGAGAGGAGGAATCTCGAAGCCGCCGAATAAATGAATGAATGCTGAAGGAAATTCATCTGATCTGAAAACAATGGTATTCGGATTGAAGGCGTTTCCTTCAGCACGACGGCCAATGCCGCCACACCTTCACTGCCGAGATCAGCCGGCACCGTAAACTTAACGTCCGTTAGGGGACAGCTGGTGCTCCTGCTCGGCTTTCCAATTATATCCGAGCGATTTCAGCCCACATGCCCATGGCGACGGCGCGCAGTTCGCGGTGGTGGCTGGCGGACATGTCGTGGCGAGGGATATGGAATAGGTTGGCAATCGGATCGTGAATGGAGACGAAGCGCTGCAACTGTCGCCGTGACTTGAAGCGCTTCGTGATCCGCTCTCGCTGTCGCACTGGCTGATGGGAGTTCTCCGCCCGGTTGTTGAAACCCTTGTGAGATCGATGCTCGACGCTCGGCATGATCTCTCGTCTTGCGGCGTCATGGGATCGGATCTTGGCGGTCACCGTCGAGCGTGGCAAACGGCCTTAGCCCCTTAGCCGCTTACGCATCAGGCGTTTGGCTGCCTTGGCGTTGCGGCGGCTTTGTACCAGCACCTCCAGCACAAATCCGTCCTGATCAACGGCGCGCCACAGCCAATGCTTCTCGCCTCGGATCGAAATGACGGCCTCGTCGAGATGCCATTTATCGCCGAGCCGGCCGCACGAACGTTGACGGATCTGGTTGGCGAAGGTGCGGCCGAATTTCTCTACCCACAGCCGGATCGTTTGATGCGAAACGATGATCCCTCGCGTCGCCAGCATGTCCTCGACCATACGCAGGCTGAGCGGAAACCGGAAATACAGCCACACGGTATGGGCGATGATTTCGGCGGGAAAACGATGCCGGCGGCAAAGAGGATCTCGGTCAATCATGGCCGAGCATCCCACATTCAAGTCCATGCTTCGTTGAGTTGACGATGCCCGTTCACATTATTGAGTTTTCGCGGCCCCAGCTCTGATTTCGTTCACCAGTGTGAGCGTATCCAATCGGTCGAGCAACCTTGCTGCTTTCTCCTCCCCCAGCAAATGGGGAGCAACCGACGGCCATGTCTCGAGCGCACGAATAACGGCAGTTCTGACTTCGTGAAGGATTAGTTTGGGATCAAGTCGCAGGAAGCTTGCGACGCGCTCAAAACGATGAAGATTAACGGTTTCGAAATTGTGCGTTTTGACAAAGCGGAGCGCCATTCCATCAGCCGGTTGAAAAAGGACTGTGGGCACGATATCGTACGCGGGCGAAAGCCGGATGACCCCTGGCCTCGGGAACCAGAACGACCAGTTCTTGAGATGATTGTCTCCATTGCCAAGCAATACGTCGGCGACGACGCGGCGAATGGTTTCCAGGATGTCGTCTCGATGATCGGTGCTGAAGCGACGAACCATGTTGATGACCGTTTCGGTCGTCGCCATCGTATATTTCCGCTCGCCAATCGCGCCGATGACCTGGCCGGCATCCTCGATGTGAATTCTTCCGCCGTCTTCTGTCCGGTCAAACCGATCGACGACCAACACATTCTCTCCGTGGGCGAGCAGCTCGGACGGTACGTCGCTTACCGCATCACGCGATACGAGCCGGCATCTAGCGGTCCTGACGCCAATCATCGCGGCCATTCGCATTCCCGCATATTCTGCCTCCGGAAGACCGGGAAACCGGTCGGTTGCAATTTTTATGATGCAACGGCCGGACTCACCACGAGCAGGCGCCGTGAGGCGGCCGCCGACGGGATTGCCGGTGAACTTCAGTTGGACGCCGGCGAGCGAGAACTTAACGGTGCCCTTTGGTAGCGTCGCCTTAAATCCCTGTACCCTGTCGAGATCAAGGGGACCAGCTGAAGACGGCACACCGGTTTCTGGGACAACGAAGATCGCTCCCGGCAAGTCTGCGCCGAGCCTGGTCAGAACGTCAAATTCGTCGTGATCGCCAGGCCCCATTTCCGACATCACCAGTTCCCTTAAGGCACCTTCCGGCAGTAGGCCTGAAAACCACGGTGGCAAGGTGCCATACAGTCCAATTTTATCCCCACGGCTTGCGAGCCGATCGCGGGTCTTGCTCTCATCTTCCGGATCATACCATCCGAGACTGAGGATCGGACGGGTGGGATCCCGCAGAAAGCTTTCTGCCACCACGAAAGACACGGCGCCATCTCCGTCGCGTGTCATGGTTCCTGCCCTGATGGTGCCACGCATCTGATCAAGGATGTAAACGCCGAGAACAGCCGCTGCTTTTGCCATTATCTCTCCTCAGAATCGCTATCATCGAGATCGATGAATAGGTCATCAAACGCAGAGGATGGTTTTGCCGAATGCTGGGGTGGCAGATCGTGTTCGATGAAGGGCCGCAGTTCCGAGACGCGCGATTTCGGGACTAGAAGAGGTACAAGATCAAGAGCGTCACAAAGCTCCACAAAAAGGGTGAGCCGGTCCCGTCCAAGGCGGTTGGTCGCCAGATCGCGTTCCAGTTCCGATATGCGCGCGCGGTTGCGTCCAACCCGTGCGGCAAGATCAGGCTGGTTCAGACCGCGCCGACGCCGCGCTGCAAGCAGCTGTTGACCGAGAAAGTTGAAGATCGTTGAGTTCATGCGGTATTCCGATCCAATGCACACCAACGAGCGGGATTCCGCACGAACTCTTTTTTACCGGAATGAGCGGAATTCCGCAACAATTGTTTATCTAGAGCGGGATTCCGATGGGGCGCCGGCACCTCCACCGTTTTCAGGAATAAACTCGATGCCAGCGGCATCGAACGCTACACGGATGGTATCCAATATCGCGGCATCCTCGGGACAATTAGTTTCAAACCACCTCTCGGATGGCAACGTCCTGCTCCTAAGAGAAATGATCGTCGCCTGATAGGTGGCCCTCATTTTCGCTTTCTTTCCGGCGCTGGGTTTCTCGCCGCACTAGCTCCCGCGCGACTGCTTCCCTGATGAAAGTCGCAATCTGGTAATTGCCTACCAGTGCCTCAATCCGGCTCGTGGTCTCGGGGGAAAGACGGATCTTGATATCTTTCACATTGAGCGGCAGTCGTCCCATAGAATGCTTTTGCCTCCATAGTTGCCATATAAACGACGCCACTTATCGACGGTGCATGCTTATACACGGACGTCCCCCGTCAGATTGAAAATCGCAGCCTGCCCCCTTGCGCAAAGCACGCATGACCTCAAAGCGCCCGACGCCCCAGCGTCTTGGCAGGAGAACGGTCACTGACCTTCTTTTGATCTTGGCCAGTCCCTTTCCGGAGTGTCTTGCGTCGGATTTAGCGCTGCCGGCGCAGCACCTTCGGCCGCGAGTCTTGCGCCCCAAGCGACGGCCCATTCGTCAAGCGGCATGATGAGGCGAACCAACGCCTTCCCTTCTTCGCTCAAGCTATAGCCGCCAGTGTGATGGACTACGATGGCAGCGGCCCGCAGTTCCTTGAGGCGTGTGTTTAGGAGGCTCGGATTTGTTTCGGCGACTGCTTGCAGTTCCCGAAACGTTAGAGGCTGTCCGGCGTGAGCGAGCTCCCACAAAATGCGCAGGCTCATGCGCCGCCCCAGTAGATCGAGAAGCGCCATGGTTGGGTGTCCGGTTCGCGACCCGCGTACGGGCTGGCCGGGTTTGGGAAATTTCATGCTATACTTTCCGTAGCGTCCGAGTTACATCTTTGCTCGGAAAACGATAGCAGAAGGACGCGCAAAATGGTACCTCACATAGAGCCGGCCGGGACACCCACACAGGAAGATGCAATGCCTCGGGCACCGGGTTTGCCTTCACCCCCTGCGGCTGTTGACACTTTGGGGAAAGGTGTCGGCATAAAAGCCCACGCAGTGGCTGTGCCGTTCGAAAGCGTGCTAGCTCCGCTTTATGGGGGCGCGGACTTGCTGGATGCGTACGCGGTTCGCCTGCCGGCGGGAGTTGACTACGATCTTGAAGTGCTGGCGCGCGCTGGATTCGAGCGGCAGGCGTGGTGGGTTCGCGCGCTGACCCGCGTGCGGGATGCGATTATGGCGCCAGTCGGCGTCAAATCGTCTCGCGCGGTCGGTTTTGCTGCTGCGGCGCGAGGTCCGGTGATCGGCTTCTTTCCGCTGCTGTCGAAGAATGCAGGGGAGTTGGTGATGGGCGAAGACGATCGGCATCTCGATTTCCGGCTCGCAATCCTGCTGCGTGCGGACACGGCGGGCGGCCGGGAGCTAGTCGTGGTGACGGTGGTGCATTGCCATAACTGGCTGGGACGGATGTACCTGGCGGTGATTGCGCCGTTCCACCGGGTTATCGCGCCGGCGAGTCTGGAGCAGGCAGCAAGGGCGATATAGGCTAGATCGGGTCGCGGGGAAGCGGAGAATGGCGCGATTTCCCCGTCGCCTTGTCGTGCTTGATTTGGTGGTACCACTTTGCGGAGCGACAGCAAGGTGTAGGCCGTTGCCCGAACGAACGCCGAGACGAATCCCTGCAGAATTAGAGTCCGTTCTGAAAATCAGGGATGTGCGTCTCTGCGGATGAGATTGCCGTCTATGGCGGAATACATCCTGTTGTGATCACGGCATTCAAGAGGGCTGTTTCATGGATAGAGGTTGTTTCGGGCATGCTCCGGATGCGCCTCGTGTCGGAGATCCTGATGGCACTCGTTAGGCCACCCGGGAGCGAGGGGTTTCACGAGCTCCAGCGAAACGCGAACTGCGAAATCAATGGAGATGATCCGGACTGGTTCAAAAAATTGACAGCGCGAATGGCAGATGTGCGGAAGACGGTAAAATGTTCGCCGCCGATCTGCGTCGTAAGGAATTTGCTGCGGGCATGGCGGGCGCCGGTGTCGTCGACCGTGATATAGGAGGACGACACCAAGCCGGCATGCAGCACCGCCGCATCCTTGGCGACAAACCCATCCAGCCCTTTGGCAAGAGGGCGCACGACCCGACGCTTCGACGCGATCATTGCGAGCGATGACGCTGCGATCTCGATGCAGACATCGTTCGACAACGTCGTTAACCGCCCGGTCGTTACTTGGCCCTGCGCATGCAGCATCAGCAAAGCCGTCTAAGGTTCGGGCCATATCCTACATTGCTTCACCCTACACGTGACGTATTGATCAGATGGCTGGGATTGGGGGCTTGAGTGGTAGCGGGTTGGCAGTCACCCGAGTGAGTACTTGATGCATCGGCTCAGCGTTCCGATCAGCGGCCAGAAAGCTCAATGCTTAGTACATTTTTCGCAATTTCTCTCAGAACCCCTATTGACGGCGGCGTGGTGCATTCTCTATAAGCCCGATCACTGACGAGGGCGGCGGCGCTGCTGGCGACGACGACCTTCGCTCTAGTGTTTCCTGGATTGGCTGCGATGCTGATTGGTGGTTCTGGGCTTTCGGGTTCGGG
>NZ_JARWLA010000031.1:0-86153 GCF_047445805.1 Rhizobium sp. BR 314
AGTGCTGATCCGATCCAGAAGACGACGGACCTGGCGCGTGCTCAGATCAAGCACATGCGCCGCCGACACCAGCGTCATGCGGCCGGCGATCACCTTCGACAAAATCTCGATCCGCTGCAGATCGCGCTCGCTCATCGCAATCAGTCCCATCCGCAATCTCCCAGGTCATCAAAAACCCGGGGAGAGTGACATTCCAACTTTGCAAAAACAGGACACTTCAACTTTGCGGCTACATAATGTGATCAGATAAGATAGATTATGGAACCGTACTACATTTAATTAAACCGCCAGACCAATCGCTTTTCCTTTTTATTCTAGATAGTTGGCGAGATTTTCCAAGGTCGACTTCAAGCCTTCGTCGTGATCTTTCTTGTTGATGCCGCTCGGAACGTCTTCACAAACTATGGTGACGTTTGTGCCTGATAGCGTCTCGGCCAACGACCAGGTTATGACCATTGTGCCGTTGAATGCCGTGTCGTCGGATTCGAAATTCACGGCCTGAACGATCCGCTCGTCCGGAATGATCTCCAGGAACCGACCTGATACGATGTCCAAATGCTCGGAAGACTTTCCGGGTGTCGAATGATCGGGAATGTCGTAGCGAAGTGCCAGCCGATAGCTGCCGCCCCGACACGGTTCAAAGGTCATGATCTGGCCGGTCATGCCTTTGGGCGGAAGCCAGGAGATCAACGCCTCCGGGCCCATGAACGCCTGAAAGATTGCCTTTGGTGTTGCACGGATCATTCTTGATGCCGTGTCGGTTCTTTTCTCGTGTGAAGTTTGGCTCATCGCATCCTCCTTTACGATGTTCCGCGGCAATCAGGAGAACACAGCGAGTGCGCGCTGCTAACTTCAGCTTGCCTTGATACGGATGATTTTTGCCGCAATCTTTTCCGCCAGAAGCGTTGGATTGCATGCGAAAATGCTGTCCGGTCGTCCTGCGGCACACCAGACCTGATCATAAGCCAAAAGACTTTCATCGATGAAGACGGGTAGCTCGACCAGATGGCCGATCGGGCCTACGCCGCCGATTGCAAAGCCGGTTTCATCGCGAACCCGGTCGATATCGGCGCGTTTCAGCCGAATTCCGTAACTTGCTGCAATATAGGCCGTATCGGCATTATGCGCACCGGAAACGAGAAGCAGCGTCAGTCCATGCGTGTCCGCATTGACGAAAACCAGCGATTTGACGATCTGGCCGACGGCACAGTCGGCCGCTTTCGCAGCCTCCTCGGCCGTCCTCGTCGATTGCTCCATGCGCTTGATCGAGATTTCGAGACCCAGGTTCCGTGCCGCAAGCTCGACCCGTTCCAGGCTTGAAAGCTTCTTGCTGTCTTCGCTCATAGATCGTCATCCTCCACGTCGAGCTCGATCTGCATCTGATCGTAGGCTGGCTCGACATGGTCGGGCGTCTCCGCCAGCACGGTTTCATAATCGAGCGGCGTATGCATGTGGGTCAAGATGGCATGTTTTGGCTTCAGTCGCTCGATCCAGCCGAGCGATTGTTCCAGCGACAAATGGCTTGGATGTGGCCGATATTGCAAAGCATCGATGATGAGGACGTCTAGATTTTCGACTTTTTCTACCGATTCCGGCGGGAAGTCGCTGATATCGCTGCAATAAGCGAGCTTGCCAATGCGGAATCCCAGCGAGTGGATATCGCCATGCAATTGCTTGTGCGGCCAGAAGCGGATCGGCCCGCCTGCCCCATCAATGGTGAAACCTTTCTCAAGGTCTTCGATCAATACCGGCCGGACGATCGGCGGATAGCTGCTGCCGGGCGGCGTTTCCAGGCAGTAGCGGAAGCCTTCGCGAATGCGGTCCATCGTCTGTGGGTCGGCATAGATCGGGATGCGCTCGTTCGAGATGTGGAAATAGCCGCGCAGATCGTCGATGCCGTGAATATGGTCGGCATGCGCATGGGTATAGAGCACCGCGTCGATGAAGCTGACGCCGGCATGGATCATCTGTTCGCGAAAATCCGGTCCTGTGTCGATTACGACGGTGGTGATGCCGCCATCCGGTGCGATTTGCTCAACGAGGAAAGCCGCGCGCGTGCGACGGTTCTTTGCATTTCTCGGATCGCAGGCACCCCAATCGCCGGTAATGCGCGGCACGCCCGGCGACGAGGAACAGCCCAAAATGGTGAAGCGTCGCCGGTAGGTCACGCCGTCAGACCCTTGTCATCTTGGAGAAGCAGCGGAAGGCATTCGCCGTAGTGATCTCCGCTATTTCCGCCATGCTGACGCCGATCGTGTCGGCCAGCACTTCGGCAGTGTTGACGACATAGGATGGTTCGTTGCGTTTGCCGCGCCAGCGCTTCGGTGCCAGATACGGCGCGTCCGTCTCGACCAACAATCGGTCGTGCGGGATCGTCTTGGCGATGTCGCGCAGCTCTTCCGACTTCGGAAAGGTCAGGATGCCGGAAAAGGAGATGTAGCCTCCGAGTTCGACGCCCGTGCGGGCAAGGGCAGGGCCGGCGGAGAAGCAATGGAGGATGAAGGGGAAAGCCCCCTTCCCGGTTTCCTCCGCCAGGATCGCGGCCATGTCATCGTCCGCGCTGCGGCTATGAATGACCAGCGGCAGCTGCGTTTCGCGGGCCGCCGCGATATGCCGCAGGAAGCCGGTCTTCTGGTCTTCCGGTTTGACTGTATCGTAGAAGTAATCGAGCCCCGCCTCACCGATCGCGACGATCTTCTTATGCTGGTTTGCCAGCCGCACAAGATCCTCGGTCTGGATATCCAGTTCCTGATCGGCGCTGTTTGGATGCGTGCCCACGGAGCAGAAAACCGATGGGTAGCGCTCGGTCAGCTCAAGTAGCCCGTCAAGCTTGCGAACTCTGGTCGAGATCGTGACCATCTGCTTGACGCCGAGTTCGTGTGCACGCGCGACGATCGCGTCGCGCTCCTCCGCGAAGTCAGCAAAATCCAGATGGCAATGCGTATCGATCAGCATGGAACACCTTATTCGGTAGTCGGTGCGACGTAGCGCGGGAAGACCGGCTTCGGTGCTTCCAGTGGCGTCCCGGCAACGAGGCGACCCGCCTCCCCGAGCGCTGCGAAATCACGCTTGTCTGCGGGAATAGCAATGAGATCCAAGAGCTTGCCCGAAGATTCCGGCATGAACGGCTGCAGCAGAATGGCGATCTGGCGCACCACGTCGGCCGTGACATAGAGCACGGTCGCCATCCGGGCAGGGTCGGTCTTCTTCAGCGCCCAGGGCTCCTGACCTGCGAAATAGCGGTCCGTTTCGGAAACCACCGATATGATGGAGGCGAGCGCACGATGGATAAGCTGCTTGCCCATGTCTTCGCGCGTCGAAGCCAGCAGCCCATCGGCCTGCGCCAGAAGCGCCTTATCCTCGTCGGTCAGCGGACCGCATTCGGGAATCTGTCCCTCGCAGTTCTTGACGATCATTGACAGAGAGCGGCTGGCGAGGTTGCCGATGCCGTTTGCGAGGTCGGAGTTGATGCGCGTGCCGATCGCCTCTTCGCTGTAGCTGCCGTCCTGGCCGAAGGAGACTTCGCGCAGGAAGAAATAGCGTACTTGGTCAAGGCCGAAGTGGTTCACGAGGTTGATCGGATCGACGACATTGCCGAGCGACTTCGACATCTTCTCGCCCTTGTTGAGCAGGAAGCCGTGGGCGTAGACGCGCTTCGGCAGCGGCAGCTTCGCCGACATCAGGAAGGCCGGCCAGTAGACGGCGTGGAAACGGATGATGTCCTTGCCGATAATATGGAGATCGGCCGGCCAGTATTTCGCCCGAGGATTGTTTTTATCCTCGAGATAGCCGGTCGCCGTCAGATAGTTGGTCAGCGCATCGACCCAGACATACATCACGTGAGCCGGGTCGTTCGGCACCTTGATGCCCCAGTCGAACGTAGTGCGCGAGACGGAAAGATCCTTCAGGCCCGACTTTACGAAGGAGATGACTTCGTTGCGGCGCTCAGCCGGTCCGATGAAGTCCGGATTTTCCTCATAATGCTTCAGTAGCTTGTCCTGGTATTCGGAGAGCTTGAAGAAATAGCTTTCCTCCTGAACCCATTCGACGGGCGTGCCCTGCGGTCCGTAGCGCACGCCATCGGCGCGCAGCTCGGTTTCGTTTTCCTGGTAATAGGCTTCGTCGCGCACCGAATACCAGCCGGCATAGGAATCCTTATAGATGTCTCCGGCATCGGCCATCAGGTTCCATATGTTCTGCGAGGTCTGGTGGTGACGCGGTTGAGTCGTGCGGATGAAGTCGTCGTTAGACGCGTTCAGGAGCTTGCCCATCGCCTGGAATTCGTCCGAATTGCGGTTGGCGAGCTGCTGCGGTTCGATGCCTTCGGCGCGCGCCGTCTGCTGCATCTTCTGGCCGTGCTCATCGGTACCCGTCAGGAAAAAGACGTCGCGCCCATCCAGACGCTGGAAGCGCGCCATGGCATCGGTGGCAATCAGTTCATAGGCATGGCCGATATGCGGCTTGCCATTGGGATAAGCGATTGCGGTGGTGATGTAGAACGGGGTCTTTTCGGTCATATCGGGCAAGGGTCCGTTTTTACGGTTGCGTCTTTGTTATGCGTGCTCCGCTCGCTTTAGCGCATGTTTGCCGGGAGCGAAACACCAAGTTTCGCGGGTGCAGCAATAGGATGTCGACAAGCGGGCCTTGCTTGACTCACTCCCGCCTCGCCTTTACCCCTTCAAAGGATCGGAATGCAGGACAGAGATGGTCGTGAATTTCAAAGAATTTTTAATAAGCCTGTCCGGCGGCTTCAAGGGGCCGTTGCTTTGAGTTTTCTCAGTACCTATCAGCCGCTTTATTCATTTTCCGGCTTCTTCGTCGGCATGCTGGTCGGCATTACGGGCGTCGGCGGCGGGTCGCTGATGACGCCATTGCTGGTGCTGTTGTTCGGGGTGCATCCGGCAACCGCTGTTGGCACGGACCTGCTCTACGCGGCAATCACCAAGACGGCGGGAACGGCTGTCCATGGCATTCATGGGCGCGTCAACTGGAAGGTGGTTGCCCTGCTCGCTTCCGGTAGTGTGCCGGCAGCCTTGCTCATGCTGTGGATCATGGCCGGCGTCAATCGCGAAAGCCCTTCGGTCGCGCACGCCATCACGCTCTCACTGGGCTGTCTTCTGCTCCTGACGTCGCTGATGCTGATCTTCCGCGGTCAGATTCTGGAAGCCATACGGAAATGGCGCGGCGAACGTGGCAAGCTGACGCCGCGCACCATTGCATTGGCGACTATCATTCTGGGTCTTTTGCTCGGCACCCTCGTCACCATGACATCGGTTGGTGCCGGTGCGCTTGGCGTGACCGTGCTGCTCGTCCTCTATCCGCAGACCGATGTCCGCGAGATCGTTGGCTCTGATATCGTCCACGCCGTACCGCTGACCCTGATCGGCGGTATGGGCTACTGGTTCATCGGTGAGATCAACTGGTCGATGCTGTTTGCTCTGCTCGTGGGGTCGATTCCCGGCATTGTCGCCGGCAGCCTGCTCGCGCCGCGCCTGCATGAGCGATCCGTCCGCATCATCCTTGCCGTGACGCTGGCGGTCGTCGCCTGGAAGCTGATCCTGCCCTGACGCAATTCTGCAAGTCTCGTCGCGGCTGCCGCCTGGAAGCGCGCAATCGATCTATGCGGAAAGTTGTTGCTTCAATTCGCTTAGAATGGTGATGAGCGTCTGCTTGCGATCGAGATTGTAGGCCTGCGATATATTCAGCCGCTCGGTTGTCTCCGAATGGAGACGCGCCAGTCTTTCGGCCGTTGCAAGAGAGCCGCCGAGAGCCGCGGCCCGCGCGCGTTCAACAATGTCGTCGCCGATATGGGACAGGAAGAAGCCGAAGATCGTGTCGCTGTCCTTGCCGGAAAGCGCATCGGCGAGGCGGTGCATGGCTTTACGCGCGGCAGGTCCGTCAGTCGAAAGCACCTGCCGGTAGGCGTCGATAATCTCCCCGCCGCCATAGTTCAGGAGCTTGAGCGCCTCGCTGACGCTGCCCTTGGCTGCCGGAAGCAATTCGTTCCCCTGCCCCGACGGCACGCCGAGATTTTCGAGCGCCCAGCGCAAGGGTTCGTTTTCCAGCGGCGCGAGCTTCAGCGGCAGGCAGCGCGAGCGGATCGTCGGCAAAAGCCGACCCGGCGCATGCGACAGCACAAGGAATAAAGCGCGCTTCGGCGGCTCCTCAAGGATTTTCAGGATAGCGTTGGCCGCATTCCGATTGAGATCGTCGGCCGGGTCGATGATGACGATACGCCAATTGCCGGTTCCCGAGGTCTGCGAGAAGAATTTTCCGGCACGGCGCACCTCGTCCACCGTGATCGCGGATTTGACCTTGCCGGTCTTTTCATCGACCGGGCGGCTCAGATGCAACAAATTGTGGGATGCGCCACCGGAGATCTGCCGGCTGATAGGAGACGCCGGATCGGGATCCGGGATGATCTCTGGCGCAGATGATGGATCAGGATGCGAAAGGACGTAGTTGGCGAAGCGAAAGGCGAGCGTCGCCTTGCCGATCCCCTCAGGCCCTTCGATCAGGATAGCGTGATGGCCCTTGCCGGAACGATAGGATTGCGCGAGAAAAGCTTCCGCGTCGTCGTGGCCGAAGAGTCTGGGATTGTCCTGCGGCGCGATCGCACCTTCCAGAACGCCGGGTCGTTCTTCGCTCATTGTGCCGCTTCCGATCCTTCGGCAACAATGTCCGCAGCGGGCCTGAGTCGTCGGTCGACGATCCCGGCGATTTCACCGGCAATCGCGTCCTCCGAACGCTGTGCGTTGATCACGTGGCAGCGTTCCGGTTCGCGTGCGGCGATATCGAGAAAAGCCTCGCGACGCTTCTCATGTGTCTGCATCTCTTCCTTTTCGAAGCGATCTGGAGCCGTGACGGCGGAGGCGCGTTTGCGCGCGCGCTCAAGCCCGACCTCGGCGGGTATGTCGAGGATCAGCGTGCAATCCGGAACGACGCCGTTGACGGCAACTCTCTGCAGAGCCTCGATATAGTCGGGCTCGAGATTGCCGGTAACGCCCTGATAGACGCGCGACGAATCCATGAAGCGATCGCAAAGGACGATGGTGCCACGGGCGAGCGCCGGGCGAATGACTTCCTCGACGTGGTCGTTTCGCGCGGCTGCGAATAGAATGGCCTCCATCCTCGTGCCGAACGCCTCGGCAGAGCCGGAGAGCAGAACATGGCGTACGGCTTCCGCGCCCGGTGATCCGCCAGGCTCGCGTGTGACGAGCACCTCGTGGCCCCGTTCCCGCAGGCGCTCGGCCAAACGGCGGATCTGGGTCGATTTTCCCGCCCCTTCCCCGCCTTCGAAGCTTACGAATAATCCGTTTGCATCAGCCAATGATCATGTCCTGCACTTGTCGCGCGCCTGCCGCTCGGCACGCGATATGTATCCTGTTTAACCCAAGACATTCTCGGGTGGAACCGTGCATATGCCGGCCTCTTGCATTCTATATGGGGTGTAAACAGGGATTTCGCGAGCAGCGGCGCGTCAGCTCGGCAAGGGTTTGTCCCACAGCCAGGAGAAGAGCAGGGATTCGGCCAATTCCATGAAGGCGTCGAAGGCGCGGCGGCTGAGTGTGCCCCGAGCGACTGATTCTTTTGTATAGAGCGGCAATTCGCGAACCAATCGAGCGCCGAGGAACACACGCAGCGTCCCGGCTTCATAACCCGTGACGACCGGAGCGCTGAGCGGCCAGCGGTAAACGATGCGCGCGGAAAGGCGGTCCGGCGTATCGATCGGAACATAGACGTCGACGGGGATCTTGGCCTCAAGGCTGACGGTTGATTGAGCGCCGCCATAGACGCTGGCATCGCCAATCACCTCGCTTCCGCTAAACAGGCGCTGGCTCCTAAAGTTGCTGAGGCCCCATTCAAGCACACGGCGGGTTTCTTCCGTGCGTTCCTTGTCGCTCTTCAGGCCGCCGAGCGCCAGAAACAGCCGGCGTCCGTCGCGTTCCACCGAGGCGACGATGGAAAACCCCTCGCCCTCGGCAAAACCCAGTCCAAGGCCATCGACACCAATATTGAGCAGCAGCAATGGGTTCTTGTTGCGCTGATAAATCTTGTTCCAGGTGAAATCCGCCTGGCCGAAATACTTGTAGAGGTCAGTATGCTTCAGCTGCAGGTCCTGCGCCAGGGTCACCAGTTCGCGCATCGAGATTTTGCCGCCGCTGTTCGGGTCGTTTGCATCGGGCAGGCCGGTGGAATTCGTGAATGTCGCCCGCGGCATGCCGATCTCACGCGCGCGCGCCGTCATGCGTCGGGCAAATTCGCGTTCGCTGACAGAAAGGCCTTCGGCCAGCACGATACAGCTGTCATTTGCTTGCTGGACCGCCACGCCCTGGATGAGATCCCCGACCCGGACGCGCGACTTCAACGCAGCGAACATCGTCGATGCGCGCGATGGAGCTCCGCCCGTTCTCCAGGCATTTTCCGACACGGGATATTCGGTATCGAGCGAGATCTCCCCCCGCCTGACGGCATCGTAGATAACGTCCAGCGTCATAAGCTTGGCAAGCGAGGCAGGAGAGATCGGTTGATCCTCGTTTTTGGCAAGGAGGATCGTGCCGGTGGAGCCCTCGATCATGAAAGCCTGCGCTGCTTTCGTATCGAAAGCGCCGGGAACGGCGGGCTGAGCCTCGGCAACTGCACGGCCGATGCTAAGGACAAAAAGGAACAAAAGAATCAAGCGCTTTGGCATACCGTCCCCGCAATCCGATCACCGCACTATTATTTTAGTGATAGGTGAAGATTCAGGCAACGGCGCTGATCAATCTGTCTGCGTCGTGCCCTGATGCTGGCGGCGATAAGCCGAGAGGATGGACTCCTGCGTCAGGCCATCGTTACGAACCATGACGGCATCGAAAGCCAGGTCGACATAGACTGTCTTGACCGGAGCATTCTGATAGGCGGCAACCGTAGAACCGAACGACTGATCGCCAAGGCTTGCCATGCGGCGCGAGGAACCCGGACGCTCATAGGGGATGGGTCCGATCTGCGGCAAAACGATCATGGTGGGCTCGGCCGCTTCTGCGGTCGGCATCGGGCCGCCATTCCAGGTCATCGGCGGCAAGTTATTGCGCTTGTCGTTGTTGGAGGCAGCCTTCGGAGTATCGGCGAAAGCTGTTGCCGAATAGGGCGATTGGCGCGGAATGGGAGCGATCGCCGGCGTCGACTCGAAACTGCGCTGCTGACGCGTGGCGCGCATCGGCGTCGGCGTATACGAATCCGGCAGTTGATCGGCAGTCATCCGGCCCGCAGACGCGACCATCACGCCGCTCGCAATCTGGCCGCCGGGATTGATGCTCGGCAGGCGCGAACCCTTGGGGATGTAGGAGGCCATCAGGTAGGGATCGTCATGGCCGTCCATGCGGGCGCGGCCGACATATTGCACGCGCACGTCACCCGTACCGCTGTGCTGCAGGTCGAGCATCTGCGCGGTCTTGTTGGAAAGGTCGATGATGCGGCCGGGATGGTACGGGCCGCGATCGTTGACACGAACGATAATGGAAGAGCCTGTCTCGACGTTCGTGACGCGCGCATAGCTTGGCAGCGGGAATGTCGGATGGGCAGCCGTTAACGACTGCTGGTCGTAAACTTCGCCATTAGCCGTCAAACGGCCGTGAAAGGCGGAACCGTACCAGGACGCGATACCGACCTTGTTATAGCCGAAGTCTTCCTTGGGATAATACCACTTGCCCTTCACCTGATAGGGATTGCCGACCATGAAGCGGCCGCCGCCCTTCGGCACCGGGCCGTTGTTGACGACGCGAGGGCTGGCCTTAACGCCGTATTCCTTCTCGGAGAAATATTCCTTGCCGTGCTGGCGCTTGCTGGCGACCTTCTGAGTTGTTCCGCAGGCCGTGATGGTTGCGCACATCAGTGAGAGAGCAAACCAACGCATACCCGTTGCGTATGTCATCGCACGATTTTCGAATTTCATCTGTCCCACGCCGCTACTCATTACTTTGACGAAGGTCTGCCGACCAGTACTTCCCTCGTTCCGGTATCCTGCTACGCCTCAATCACCTAACGGTACTTTAATCATGATTGTAGTTTGGCGATTTTGCGATGCAAATTAAGCGCACAGGAGAAATTCTGAAGATCGTGGTTAATCAACGGTAAAGCGCAGGCAATCTTTGGATATGCCTGTGATGGTCTATGCCGCAACTCTATGATTGATACCGCAGGTCCCAGCTCGGAACAGATGAGAGCGAATTCTTGCTTCTGTTCGAAGGCGGGTGGTCAGGAACCAGACAGCCGTTCAGCCATCTGTATCGAGGCGCATCAATATCTCGTCGTGGTAGACATCGCCGACCTTCAGCGCTTCGCGTTCGGTTGCCCACGCCTTGAAGCCGAAGGTTTCGTAGAGGCGAATGGCCGCCTTGTTGGAGGAAACGACGCAGAGCCTTATCGAACGGCATGTCGCTTTGGCTTCATCGACGGCGGTGCCCATCAGCAGGCTCGAAAGCCCTGTTCCTCGCGCCTTTGGCCGGACATACATTCCCCAGATAGACGCGATGTGCCGCAATTTCGCGGCGCTGGATCGACCTACGCCGATGGCACCCAAGAGCGCGCCGTCATCGGCGAAGCCGCCAAAGATGATATTGTTTGCAATCCGGTCGGCGACTTGCGTCTCAGTATATAGGATTTCGTCCTCATAGGAGGCGCCGAAGGCTTCGGGGTGGCGAGACAGGCCTTCGAGACGGATGTCGCTAAACGCGAGTGCATCGCCGCGCTCCAGGCGACGTATGCTGAAGCGCTGCATGGCTATTCCTTTCAGGTGGATGCTTTTCCGACGCCGGTGGAAATGCGATCTCGCATCCCGCCACTCGGCGCGTCAACAATCAATGCGCCGTTGTGCTTGCTACGTGGCGCAGCTTGTCGGGATTGCGCGTGCAAAAGATGGCAACGACCCTTTCCTCCTCGATATGCAGCGCCGTCGTCTGCACCACATTGCCGCCTTCCATCGTAAGGAAACCCGGCAAGCCATCGATAATGGCATAGCGGATCAGTCGCGAGGGTTGCACGAGGAAAAGTCGCGCCATCTGCTCGTGACGCAACATGACCGCCTCGATCCCGATAAGAGGTCGCCGTGACGCCGCCACTTTGCCGCCTCCGTCCGCGTAGGCGACGACCTCCTCCGAGAGCATAGTGCGAAGTGCAGCCATATCGCCGGTTCTCGATGCGGTGAAGAAGGCGGCGGCGAACTTGAGCCCCTGCTCTCGCCCGATCGCAAAGCGAGGGCGGGCATCGACGATATGCGCCCTCGCCCGGCTCGCCAACTTGCGGCAGGCAGCGGCTTCACGATCGATTGCCAGTGCCACCTCCTCGAAATCCACGCCGAATACATCGTGGAGAAGGAACGCAGCCCGCTCCAGCGGCGACAGGCGTTCCAGCGCCAACATCAGCGGCAGTGTCACATCATCGGTCGCGTCATCGTCCTGCGGATCGAAGATCGGCTCGGGCAGCCAAGGCCCCACATAGGCTTCGCGTCGGCGCCGTGCCGATTTCAGCTCATTCAGACAAAGCCTGGTGACAACGGTTCGCATAAATGCGGCTGGTTCGCGAACCGACACATGATCGGTCGCGAGCCAGCGCAGCCAGGCTTCCTGCACAATGTCCTCGGCATCCGCTACCGATCCAAGCATCCGGTAGGCAAGCCGGATGAGACGCGGGCGCAAATCTGAAAAGGTTGGGTCGGCGGATGTTTCGGTCATTGGGGCGCAAGAGCGTATTGAGATGGCGCTGCCATGATTTGGCGGCCTCGAACGAATTGTAGCGTCGTTAGTGCGACGCGTCGCCCCAGATAGCGTGCCGTCGCGAGATCGGCTTCGGGCGGCGCGGTGTCTGGACCTTCATCGACATTCGCCTGCGCGCCGGCTCCGAGCCAGAAGCCAAGCCTGTTCATATCCGCCTCGGAGCCTGTCGATGAACAGTTGGCCGGCGGCAGATCGAGACCGACCCAATGCATGCCATGCTGCGCGGCGAAAATGGCCAGCTGGATGAGTGTCGAAAGCTTGTCGCCGGATCGTGACCCTGACGTGGTGAAGCCGGCTGCAATCTTGTCTTTCCAAAGAAAACCCTTGGATAGGACGGCGCTCGACGTCTTTTCCTGGAATGCTTTGAAGGGTGCCGAGACCGCACCCATATAGGTCGGCGAGCCGAAAATGATCGCTTCGCAGGCATGAAGATCGTCCCAATGCCGTTCGACCTTATCGACGGATAAGAGCATCGCCTCGACGCCGTCGATTTGCTCGACCCCTGCCCCGACAGCTTCGGCCTGGCGACCGGTGTGTCCGTAGCCCGTGTGATAAACGATTGCGATACGCTGGCGGACCATTGTTGTCTCCAATGAAAGATGGTGTTTCGAAGCTAAGACAAGGCAGAGGCATCGTCTGTGACATGCGCCGCGAACTTTTCTTTTCAATATTTGGAAGGTGGTCGGCTTTATCGAGATCTGGTTCCAGCAATCGCAACTCCCACAGACCTTTGCAGTGGCTTTCGCGTCTGGAGTTGCTTGACTCAACGGGAGCCGGAGCATTTCCGTGACTTCGGTTGAAACGGAAATGCTCCGCGGCCAGCTACCTCGTCGCTATTCCAGCCGATAGAGGATCATGCCGGCATGGTGCAGCACGCCGTCAACGAATGTTCCGTCGGCGGTAAAGCCGGTGTCGTCCCAATAGTCGATATGATCGCCGCGAACGACATAGCGCCCCTGATAGGCGTTCTCTCGCTTGCCGCGCGCCTCGTCGTAGCGGCCGTTTGCAAGCAGGTTGTGACGGATATAGCCATCGGCTGTAACCCACATTCCGGCATAAGGGTGGTTCTCCGGCGCTTGCGTATCGGAATTTCGTTCGACATTCATCTTAGCGAGACCTTTCTGGATGGACAGGATGATAGCTGCGCAGGCAAGAAGCCCGGCAGCGATGGCTGGCCGTCGCGACCGCCTCATCGTGTGCGTGTTGGCCGGATGACGATCTCGTTGACGTCGACCTCGTCCGGCTGTTCGATCGCATAGCGAACCGCTCGTCCGATCGCGTCGGGCTGGAGAGCAATGGAGCGATAGGTCTTCATCATCTCCGCAGCGACGGGATCGGTGATCGTGTCAGCGAGCTCGCTTTCCACCACACCGGGATGAATGCAGGTAACGCGAATATTTTCATTCTCCTGCCGCAAGCCATCCGAGATGGCGCGCACCGCATATTTGGTAGCGCAATAGACTGCGGCGGTGGGCGAAACAGACAGCGCGCCTATGGATGCGATGTTGATAATGTGGCCGGAGCCCCGGGCTGTCATTTCGGGCAATACAGCCGCGATACCGTAGAGCACGCCCTTGATGTTGACGTCGATCATCCGGTCCCATTCGTCGACTTTCAACGATGCCATCAGCGACAGCGGCATGACGCCGGCATTGTTGACGATTACGTCGATGCGGCCGAAGTTTCTCCGCGCCGCCTCGGTAAAGGCGGCCACATCCACGCGATCGGTCACATCGAGACGCCGCGTTGCTGCCTCTCCGCCGCTTTCGCGGATCTCGTTTGCCAGCGCTTCGATTCTACCCGTACGCCGTGCACCGAGCATGAGCTTGGCTCCGGCCATCCCGAGTTCCCGGGCAATTCCGGCGCCGATGCCGCTTGAGGCGCCGGTGATGAGGACGACTTTGTCGAGGGACATATTCATTTCCTTCCTGATTGCTGTTCGAACTGCCGCAGCAGTTGCCAGGAAGGTAGATCCGCTTCATTGTTGCGATAAGGCGATCATTTTTTACCTCAATGGAAAGCTGTGCTAACCAATGGAAACAGACCTCAATGCACTTGCAGTGTTTGCGCTCGTTGCCGAGGAGCGAAGTTTTCGCGCGGCGGCAGAGCGCATGGGCGTTACAAGATCAGCGGTGAGCCAGACGGTCAGGCGGCTGGAAGAGACGCTCGGCATCGCGCTGGTGCTGCGTACAACCCGCAGCGTCAGCCTTACCGAGGCCGGCGACAGACTTTTTGGCGATATAGCGCCTGCGATTGCCGAAATGCGCGCGGCAACTGAGGCTGCCGGAAACCTGCGCGGGCCGCCACGCGGGCAGTTGCGCCTTGCCGTTTCGTCCATTGCGGAGCGATTTTTGTCGGGGCCTTTCCTAGCAGGATTCGCTGAGGCCAATCCGGAAGTTCAGCTCGATATCACTGTCACGGATGATGAGTTCGACATCGTCGCCGAGGGCTATGATGCGGGCGTCCGGCTCGGCGAGGTAATCGAACAGGATATGATTGCAGTGCCCGTTGCCGGCGATGAGCGTCAACTGGCCGTTTGCTCGCCGCAATATCTGCAACGCTTCGGCGCGCCTGCCCATCCCGGTGAGCTTGTCACCAAAAGGTGTATAGGCTGGCGCCCTGCACCCGGGGTCGCGCCATACCGTTGGGAATTCGCTGAGGATGGCAAGGAGTTCAGCGTCGCCGTCGCGCCGGAAATCACCACGAACGACATGGCATTGATGAGCAAGCTTGCCGTAGCCGGCGCCGGAATCAGCTTTGGCATGGAGGAGAGTTTTCGCCCCTACATCGAACGGGGCGAACTTGTGGCCGTTCTCGAAAACTTCAGCCCCCGCTTTTCCGGCTTCTACCTCTACTATCCAAGCCGTCGCCATATGGCGCCCAAGCTGCGTGCTCTAGTCAGCCATATGCAACATCGGAGGTAGCGTTTGGTAGTTCGGCAGGTTCGAAATGGGGAAATGAAGTGGCCCGATCGCTGGAGACGGCCGGGCCACATTTGCCAGGTCAGGGGTCAAATCTGACTGAAGCCAGCTAACAATATGCGTAGCTTATTTTTTGTCAATAATACCACATGCCGAAAACACGCATTGCGCGTACTGGGCCATCACGAGTAGGGCGTGCCGGCCAAGGCGGCTTTCTGGCCCACCGCTCCTTTGTCGATGATGGCTAGAAATGCATCCGTCGCGCGCTTGGTATCGCGCTTCTGCCGAAACGTCTGGTGCGCCTGGATGAAAGCGACGGTCCACGTTGCCAGAAGCAGGCTCGCGGCCAGTTTGGCATCGGGATCGTCGGGTTGTTGCCCTGCACTTTCCGCTAGCGCCGTCATCACGACATGAGCGATCTCGTCGCGGATCGCCCTCACCCGGGCCTTGAGGGTTTCGCTCCCCTCTATCGTCTCGATAAATCCTTGGCTGCGAGCGGAGAAATTGACGGCAGGATGCTGTTCCGCAACGAGCCGATGCGCGAGCAGACGGTATGCCTCGATGGGGGCGATGCTTTCGTCGCGTTGCCGCAAGACGTCGCGCAGCATCTCCCTCGCCTCCTCGTCGCGGTCGAAGAACATGTCTTCCTTCCGGGGGAAGTGATTGAAGACCGTCATCCGCCCGACGTCGGCGGCAGTGGCGATTTCATCCACCGTCACATGATCGAAGCCACGCTCGAGAAAGAGGTGGGTCGCGACATTGGAGATGTTTTGCCGTGTGGCAAGACGCTTACGGGTTCGTCGATCGGTTGTCGTTGTCATGCCGACGTCGATAGCAGGATTTTTGTACCGAGTACATATTTCATATTGACGAACACTTTTGTTGGTCGTATCAAAATGTATACTTGGTACATATTTGTATTCGATACGGATTAATTCGCCCGATCTTGGGGGCGGCACGCCGAAAGGAGCGAAACATGAAGGCAGCGCAGTTCAACGAATATGGCGGCCTCGAAGTCGTTCGCGTGGTCGAGATTGATGAGCCGCATGTCGGCCCAGGCCAGGTGCGGATCCTTGTCCGCGCGGCCGGCGTCAATCCTTCCGACTGGAAGCGTCGGGATGGGCGATATCGCGATTTCGAAGACGTGATCTTTCCCGCAGGCTTCGGCGTCGAAGCGTCCGGCATCGTCGATGAGATTGGCGAAGGCGTTTTGGACGTCTCGATCGGCGATGCGGTTTTCGGCTTCGGCGAGAATACGATGGCTCAGTTTGCGCTTCTCACCCACTGGGCGCACAAGCTGGACGGTGTGTCATTCGAGGTTGCGAGCGGGCTGCCTGTCATCATCGATACAGCGACGCGTGCTCTTGACGAAGTCGGTATCGAAACCGGCCAAACGCTACTGGTGAGCGGTGCTGCGGGCGGAATAGGTACTGGCGTGATCCAGTTGGCTCGCCTGCGCGGGATCATCGTCATCGGGACGGCAAGCGCACCCAAACACGACTATCTGCGCGACCTCGGCGCTCTCCCGACGACCTACGGACCGGGGCTCGCGGAGCGCGTCAAGGCACTCGCGCCAAATGGCGTCGGTGCTGCCCTCGATCTCGCGGGCTCCGGGGTGATCCCGGAATTGATCGCGATCGTCGGCAACCCCGCGCGGGTTCTCTCCGTGGCCGATTTCTCGGCGGAGGAATACGGCGCGAAGTTTTCCCATGGCCCTCCGAAGGATCCGCAGTTGGTTTTCGCCGATGTGGCTCGGCTTTGCTCAGAGGGTCTTTTCCACCTGCGTGTCGAGCAGACCTTCCCGCTTGAACAGACGGCACTGGCACAGGATGTCAGTGCCAGAGGTCGCGTCGTGGGCAAGCTCGTTATTTCCCTGGATTGAAGTTGACTATGAACAAGCCCCTTATCGTCATCTTCGCCGCAATCTGCCTCGATGCAGTCGGCATAAGCCTCATCTTCCCAATTCTTCCGAGGCTTCTCGAGGAAGTGACCCATAGCCAGAACATCGCGCCCTATGTCGGCGTGATGACTGCGCTCTATGCCGCGATGCAGTTCGCCTTCGCGCCCGTGCTCGGTGCGCTCAGCGACAATCTCGGCCGCAGACCCGTACTGCTCGTTTCGCTGGCGGGCGCTGCAGTCAACTATGTCATCATGGCGTTCGCTCCGCAGTTTTGGATGCTGTTGCTCGGTCGGGCCATCGCCGGCCTGACGAGCGCGAATGCCTCCGTGGCAACCGCCTATATCACCGACATCTCGCCGGAAGACAAAAGAGCCAGCAGGTTCGGACTTCTCAGTGCGATGTTCGGCGTCGGCTTCATTGTCGGACCGGTTCTCGGCGGATTGCTTGGCGATTGTTGGCTGCGGCTTCCCTTCATTGCCGCTGCAGTCCTGAACGGCTGCAATTTGCTCATAGCCCTGTTCGTCCTCCCCGAACCTCGCACTCCGTCAGGTCAGAAGATCGATCTCGCCGCATTCAATCCGCTTCGGCCGCTGCGCTGGGTTTTCTCGATGAAAGGGCTGATGCCGATTGTCCTTGTCTATTTTATCCTGAGCGCGACGGGCGAAGCCTACGGCACGTGCTGGGCGCTGTGGGGCTTCGATACGTTCCGATGGAACAGTCTCTGGATCGGCCTCTCGCTTGGCGCATTCGGCGTCTGTCAAACGCTGGTGCAGATATTCCTGCCTGGCCCTGCGACGAAGTTCCTCGGCGAACGCTGGGCCGTCGTCGTCGGGATCGCCTGCGCGTGTATTGCGCTTGTCGCCATGGCTTTCGCCAGTCAGGGCTGGGTGATCTTTGCCATCATGCCGATTTTCGCGCTTGCCGGGGTCGGTTCACCGGCATTCCAGGCTCTCGCCACACGGCAGGTCGATCAGACCCGCCAGGGTCAGCTGCAGGGCGTGCTGACCTCAGCCATCAGCCTTGCCACGATCATCAGCCCGCTGGCGTTCTCCACATTCTATTTCCTCGTCCAAAAGGATTGGCCAGGCGCCATCTGGCTCTCTGTCGTCGCCATTTATGCAGTTGCCATCCCACTGGTCCTGCTCGGCACGCGGGCTGCACAATCCGCGAAGCCGGAGAATGCCTGACAGGCGCTTCAGCGGCTTTCGAGCCCCCCCTTTTGGGCGACAATCGCGTGACCTGATTCTTGCATAAGGGGACGAATTATCGGAAGCGGTCCGTCTCCTTTGCATTTGGTTGTAGCATATGCGCTCCAGCCCGGTTGACGCTCCCGCCCGAATAGCGGTAAAGCGAGCCAACCACTTTCATAAAGCGCTGCGCCGCTATGACAGGAAGAGTGTCCGAGTGGTTTAAGGAACCGGTCTTGAAAACCGGCGTGCGGGAAACCGTACCGTGGGTTCGAATCCCACCTCTTCCGCCATATGGCGTTGATTTTATTGCAATTTATTGAAAAATGGCGCGAAAATTCAACGATTGTCATAACCGAAATTGGTGGCTTCTGGAAAGCGACATAGCGGTTTAAAACTTCAGCAGTCACGGAACGATTTGCCGACCAGGCCCAGCGATCCAGCTGGCGGCCACCGCTTCCCGCAATAACGGGACGTGGGGAATCGGCTGCACCGTATACCCACATCGAAAATTTTCCGACAAATGCGCTGGGTGAAATGGCTTCATGTCCTCTGCAACAATATTCCACCTGCTAATGGGGCCGAGTCGGCGAGGCCTAATGTGATCCATGAAGCATTTCGGTAACCGATTTGCAGCATGGCAAATAGGGCATTCAGCGACGTCATCGATCGCAATCTCCAATACGGGCCAAGAAAAACCCCGCCATTGCTGACGGGGTGGATTATCCTCTCGTGAGAAATTGGTCGGGAAGGAACGGCCGGACACAAACCCCAACCTTCACGAACAAAACTGTCCGCCTTCCCGATTGGTGCCGCTCCTGACAGCTGAAAGCCAAGATATAGCTTGCATTCTTTCCTCGGCTGCTCGGTAATGAGCAATTATCGCAAACAGGAGGAATCCATGGCCAAGGGTCAAGTTAAAAGCAATAAAGAGGTCCGCAAACCCAAGAAGGACAAGGCCACACCTGCTGCAGCGCCTTCCCTTGGGGCAAGGGCCGTCGAATCTAGCAAGCAGAAGAAGCCATGATCTTCAGCCTTCCCGATATCACTTCGGGGAGGCCGAAGTCTCGCCGGCATTCGCCTCGAATTTGCGCTGAAAGTGCGGAGCTATGCGTTGCTCTCTCTTATCGCTGTCGAGAACCACGCCCGCTTGTCCCGGCCTTTCAGATCTCGTTGCCCATTCGGGCGAATTGGCTTTGGAAGCCAAAAGCAACATGCGTAGCTCTAGCGTATCGCATGGCGCAGCGCGAGCGATATATGTCCAGCTGGAGACAAGATGCGCCCGGCCCTAAATCGGCAATTGCGGCTGTTGCCCGGTCGACCATGCCGCTTCGCGCGTAGTAGCCAACAAACCGACAACGGTATAAAGCTCACCGCATGGCCCTAGACCCAATCAAAGCCTTTTCGGACTACGTTGACGCGGATTGCACCGTGCAGTTTTGGGTTGCCGATGCTCCCGCAGTCGAATTTAAATCTCTGAAGGCCGCTGTCGGCTACGCCAAAGATCATGGTGGCCGATGGCAGGAGATTGAAATCACGGTGCATTTGCCCCGAGAGGACATCGTCTATGCAACCGAAAAGGTGCATCGGTTGATTGACGCACTGTAGATTCGAAGCAGTCGGTAGCTGCGACCACCTCGAGAATTTTCGTCCACGCAGCGCTGTGCGTGGGTCTCCGCACGGAAGTGCACGGTTACTGCACGGATAATAAAACGTGCATCCGGGAAAACTTTAACGCGAAATTTGATTTCGGTTTTGGATGTGCCCGGAGACTCGTTTTGGCGAATTATGAAGGACCAATCTGCTTCCGGTTGGCTGTCTTGAAGAGCTCGAATTGCGCCTTCGCGTGACTGTCAGCCACCGCCTTGGAGGGCACGCCGTTGTAACCAGAGAATGCCGGGAACTCGTGCATGGCGACATCCCAATGCACGAACGCATGTTGCCATCCCCGACGCGGGTGCAACCACAATGAACCATCTGGCTGAGAAAGGTGTCATCATTGCCGGCAAGAAAGATCCGGACGGCGATATCGTGTGGACGGTCACCGGCGCCGGCGTGGACGACGCAAAGCGCATCGAGTTTTGGTACTACGGGAAGTCGCCATAAACGGGTCCTACATTCAAAAAGCGGAGTTCGATTACGTCCGCACGGTCCAATCTCTCGACACCGACAAAGGATGGCAGCGAGAGGACGTTCAAGTCGCCTTCATCGCCGGCGCTGAGGCGCCACCGGTCACGCGGCTCATGTCCCTGCCCGGCCGCTAAAGAACCGCCTCGCCACGCGAAGTAGATCGGCCTATGAATCGAGCGATAAGCAACTGCAAATTCGAGGACGTCCCGTGACGCACGGAAAATGGAGCAAGGCGGTCACGATCGCGCTTGAGAGCCCGGATGACTGGGTGATCATCGACACAACCCAAGCAGCCAGCTGGGCGCTCATTGAAGATTGGCCGCTTGAGGAGGCCACTGCACTTGATCGTCCCTTGGCCGTCTGCGCCGACGTGATCAGCGCCAAGCGAACTCCAGAGGATGCTCGTCTGGCGTTCATCGACGCGGTCAAAGAAGCTAGGATACCCATGAAGGAAGACTGAGGCAGCATTTCCCTTGCCATGGATGCCTCACTTGACCCAGCTTTGACGAGCACCGGCCTAGCCGACACCATCTCGCCGCTCGCTGCGCGTTCGAGGACTTCGGTGCGGACGGGCTCAGGGGTGGAAGGAGCGGCAAGGGCGTAGAGGGCAAATTCCGTACGCTACGGGATGTCAATCACTCCCTAGACGAGTCCCGCCACGCCCGCTCGAATGGCAGGCGCCAGGCATGTGGGGCTATGAGTTGATGGATCGACTTCGGGCCCCAGCCACCCTGATCGTAAAGTCGCACCGGCGGCGGGTTTTCCAGTAGTGGCTGGGAGACTTCCCACAGTCGCTCGATGCCTTCGGCTGTGGTGAACAGCGTGTGGTCACCACGCATGGCGTCGAGGATCAGGCGCTCGTAAGCTTCCAGAACCTCACCGATCAGGCCGGTTTCGCTCATCGCAAATTGCAACGAGAGCTTGTCGAGACGGAAGCCAGGGCCTGGCCGCTTGCCATAGAAGGAAAGCGATACCTTCGAGGCGTCGGCAAGGTCAAATGTCAGATGGTCCGGCCCTTGCGCGCCCACGCCAGAGCCTGCCGGGAACATCGATTTCGGCGGCTCGCGGAAGGCGATCGAAATGATGCGTTGCCCTTCGGCAAGGCGCTTGCCTGTGCGCAGAAAAAAGGGCACGCCTGCCCAGCGCCAGTTATCGATGGCGCATTTGAGGGAGATGAACGTGTCCGTGTCGCTCTCCGGATCAACTCCAGGCTCTTTTCGGTAGCCGATATATTGGCCGCGTACTACATCACGCGGCTCGATCGGCAACATGGAGCGGAACACTTTGTTCTTCTCCTCCGAGATTGGCGCCGGTTCGAGAGCGGTGGGCGGCTCCATCGCCATGAAGGCGAGGATTTGGAAAAGGTGGGTTACCACCATGTCGCGATAGGCGCCTGTCGTCTCGTAAAAGGCGGCGCGGGTTGAAAGACCTAACGTCTCCGGCACATCTATCTGCACGTGGTCGATGAAATTGCGGTTCCAGATGGGTTCGAACAGGCCGTTGGCGAAGCGAAAAGCTAGAATGTTCTGTGCTGGTTCCTTGCCAAGGAAGTGGTCGATACGAAAAATCTGTTTCTCGTCAAACACCTCGTGAAGTTTCCTGTTCAGCTCCACAGCGCTGGCAAGGTCCGTGCCGAACGGCTTTTCCATGATGATGCGACAGCGTTCGACCAGCCCGGCCTCAGCAAGGAGCTGTACGGCTGGAAGCGCAGCCTTTGGCGGAACGGATAGATAATGCACACGCCGGGTCTCGGGTCCCAACGCCTCCTCGGCCCTGTTAACAGCTTCCTTCAGCACGCTCGCTCCGGCGGAAAGGGAGACGTAGTCCAACGATGCAGAGAAAGCCTCCCATTCGGCCTGCGTGAACTTGCGTGTCAGGAAATTGTCTAATGACTCGCGGGCGATGGTGCGGAAACCGTCGACATCGATATCATCAAGCGAGACACCCACGATGCGGCAGCCTGGAATAAAACCGGCCTTGACCAGGTGGAACAGCCCAGGCAGCAGTTTACGCCGAGAGAGATCCCCCGTTGCGCCAACAAGAACGACGACTTGTGGATAGCCGGGGCCGACCCGTGTGGAATTCTTAAGCAAGATATCTGTCCCGGATTCATCATCTATACCCTGCACGTGGAAGGTAACTATTGCGGTGCGATCCTCGCGTTGGCTCGGAGCAACTGCCTTGCGGGGTGACCCAGTCGCATAAACCTTCGTCGCGCGTTGGCTAGAATACAGGCATGGTTTGCAAGGGCGGTCAAGGGATGGAAGCAGTCGCGTCGAAGAGTAAACGTCGGTTCCGCACGGGTTCAATCTCCTGGGATGCAACGCTCTCCGGCTGCACTTTTACGGTGCAATCGTAATCGTGAATTTGGTGGCTCACTCCTGCGGTACGGAACGACAACCCTGTGCCCCGATGGCTCGACAAACACGTCTGCCGCCGGCTAAGTGTGAGCGTTGTTGTTGTTGTTGGCGACGCCGTTAGACAACCTAGTGCATGACCTCAAGCACTCTGGTCGTGGCACATTGATCTTGCGGCCATCGAAATTGAAGCCTGAGGCATCATATGTCACCGTCCGGTGACTTATCGACGACGCGGTCGCACGCCTCAACTGACGGCGATTGTTCGCGACCATTTGGCGAAATCTGGTCATCGACATTTGCTACTTATTCGGCAATAATCGGTGAAGTCGACGGGCCCTGCCGTGTTGTGTCGTTGCGTATTGTTGATTGGGATTAGCTTACTCCTTGGGGCGATGAATGCGCGAGCCGAAGACAGTCTTGCGCCATTCTCCGTATCGCCTCTTTGGCCACTGGCTATTCGTCTGGACGGACCGATCGATGCGCGGTCGGCTTTGTCATTCAGGCGAATATTGGCGGCCAACCCGAACGTCAAAATCCTAGTGCTGAACAGTCCGGGCGGTGACGTGCAGAATGGCCTGCTGATTGCCGATGACGTCTATATGAGGGGCATGAGCACCGTTATCTCCTCGGACTCCGGCTGCGCCTATGTCTTTTTCGCAGGCAGAAATCGCATCGTCCAGGGCCGTCTCGGTGTCCACCAGATCAGCGGCAACGTCGGTCTGGGCGGCGCGCAACTCAATATTTCGGATATCCTCGATACGCTGAACAAATATGGCGTCGATCCTCGCATTTTTCCGATCATGTTTCGTACGTCATCGGACGATATTCATTTCTTTAATGCCGATGAGATCAAGCAGTTCGGGATCGAGCATCTCTCGCCAGATGCGCAAAACAGCCCGATTTCTGCAGCTCAGACCGCTACTCCAACGATCCAATCGGCGCCAGCATCGATCAACGGCATGAGAGACGAAGAGACGGCAGCCCGGAACTTTGTCGCCGGATTGGTAAGCTCGGGTAGTCTGCCGGCCAATCAGGCGATTGCGTTTGCCTCGGATGTTTACGCTGGCAACGTCCGTTTTTATGGCAAGCAGAAGAGCCTGGACGAGATACTCGATGACAAGCGCAAATTCTTCGAACGTTGGCCGAATAGAATGTATCGCTTGAGGCCGGAATCGGTCGTCATCGCCTGTGATGGGGATCTGTGCCGCGTGAGCGGTGACTTCGATTGGTATGTCGGCAGTCCGCAGCGCGCAAAGAGCCTCAACGGCACCGCAGAATTCTCCTATTCCTTGAGCATGAAGGGGCAGATTCAGGTGCTTGCCGAAGACGGCAAAGCCCGAAAATGATCTTGCATGAAGATTTTCCTGCCCCATCCTGGATGGTAAGAACTGTGTGCCGAGCACGGTCTTCGGATAGGCTCGAGTATCGCGCCGCCGACATTCTCACGCGCCGTCGAGATCGTTCAGGGTTCCGTCAGCCGCCTGCTGTAAGGCGCCGTCGTGCGAAAGGCGCCCCCAACCGAATTTTCGCATGAGGTGCCCAAAAGCGCTTCAGCTCTGCCTCTCACGAGGGGCAGAGCTTCTTGATCTTCATCGGTTAGATCACTGATTTTCCACGGATGTTTCGAATGTCCTCGACGCCTTCAGCCGGCTGTCCCAATTCGCAATGAACTGGCGCGCGATCTCGGCACTCTCGGTGAAGGTCACCTCTTCCGCCATGACCCCATATTCCATGATGCTGTCTCTTATGCGAAAGATTTGGCATCGCTACAGGGACGCCATTTCTGCCCATGACTTTTGACGATCAAACACTCTCGCCGGAGTCGAAACCGCTGGTCGGCACCGCCCTATCGGCTTTCTTCAACCGTGATGCCGTTATCGTTGCATCTGATTTGATCGGCGCGCGCTTTGCGGTCGAAGGCATCGGCGGCCGCATCGTCGAGACGGAGGCCTATCGACCAGACGATGAGGCGTCGCACGCCTTTCGTGGGCCTACTCCGCGCAATGCCGCCATGTTCGGGCCGCCGGGCCATGTCTATATCTACCGTTCCTACGGCATTCACTTGTGTCTGAACTTCGTCTGCCTTACTGGGAGCGCCGTGCTCGTCCGGGCCCTGGAACCAGAGATCGGTATCGAGGAGATGGTGGGGCGTCGCGGCATGACCGATGTCATGTCTCTGTGCAACGGGCCGGGAAAGCTGTCGCAGGCACTGGCGATCGACATTAGCTTGAATGGCATATCGCTGGATCAGCCACCTTTCGCGCTCTTGCTCGCTGAGCCGGTGGCGACCGTCGTCGACAAGCGCATCGGAATCACCAAGAACGTCGAACCTCTTTGGCGCTTCGGTGCTGCAGGTTCGCGTTTTGTCAGCCGCCGCTTTCGCTGACAGGGCATTTCGAGGAAATGAGTGCAGCGGTTTTCCGTCCGGAATGCGCTGAGACATCTGGATAGAGCATTTGCGATTCGGGGCGACGCGGAAGCGCTCTACGAAAGTGACCGCCGGGGTGGTGCCCGGCGGCCATTCAGCCACGCAGTGAAACTGGAAAGGCTGCGTGGCTATTCCATGGCGACGCTGTGGTCCACGGCCGGCGGCGCCGATGGTTTGCGCAGAAGCAAAAGCAGCGGTATGGCGCAGATGGACATCAACATCAGCAATTTGAAATCGTCGATATAGGCGATGATCGTCGCTTGCGTCGTGATCATGCCGTCGAGCGTGGCGCGGCCGACCGCCGTCAATGGACTAAGGCCGTGGGCGGCAGTCGCATCGAAATAGCGGTTGAAAGGCGTCACATAGGCGGCGATGTTGGCGTGGTTGACCTGCGTATTCTCCGTGATCAGCATCGAGACGACCGAAATGCCGACGCTCGAGCCGATGTTACGGGAGAGATTATAGAGGCCGGTGCCATCGCCGCGCATCTGGGCCGGCAGCGTCGCGAAGGCAATGGTCGTCAGCGGTACGAAGAGGAAGCCGAGGCCGGCGCCCTGGATGAAGCCGACGGAGACCAGCGTCCATTGCGAAACCTCAGGCGTCCAGCCCGTCATCTCGTACATGGCCCATGCCGTAAGCGCGAGGCCGAGGAACAGCAAGAGTCGCGTATCCACCTTGCCGATCAGCCGACCGACGAGGAACATGCAGAACATCGTGCCGAGACCGCGCGGTCCCATGACGATGCCGGCCGTGACGACGGGATACCCCATCAGCGTCTGCAAATACGGGGTCATCAGCGCAAGTGAGGCCAGATAGGTCACGCCGACGATGAAGATGAAGAGCATGCTGACGGCAAAGTTCTGGTCGAGAAAAAGCCTAGGATTGACGAAACTTCGCTCGGCCGTGAACGTGTGTACGATCAGCAGATAGAAGGCACAGACGCAGACCAGAGCCTCCACGATGATCTCGCCTGAATAAAACCAGTCGAGCTGCTCGCCGCGGTCGAGGAATAGCTGCAGGGCGGCAATGCCGATAGACAGCATGCCGAAGCCGAACCAATCGAGCTTGGCAAGGGCGTCAAGCTTGGTTTCCGTCACATAGACGACGATGCCGAAGAAGGCGAGCGCGCCGATCGGCACGTTGATGTAAAACACCCACCGCCAGCTGATATTGTCGGTCAGCCAGCCGCCGATGACGGGGCCTAGAACAGGGCCGACCATGACCGAGACGCCGAACAGAGCCATGGCGCGGCCACGCTCCTCGACGTTGTAGATATCGAGCAGGATGCCCTGCGACAGCGGCACGAGCGAAGCGCCGAAGAGGCCCTGCAGCAGGCGGAAGCCGACGATCTGCACCAGCGATTCCGAAAGGCCGCAGAGAACCGAGGCAGCGACGAACCCAGCGATTGCCGTGAGCAGGACGCGCTTTCGGCCGAACTTGGCCGAAAGGAAGCCGGAAGGCGGCGTCATGATCGCCGCCGCCACGATATAGGACGTCAGGACCCAGTTGATCTGGTCCGCACTGGCGGAGACGTCGCCTTGAATATGAGGCAGGGCGACGTTGGCGATGGTCGTGTCCAGCGCCTGCATGATGACGGACAGGATGACGCAGGCGGTGATCGCGCCACGATGGGCGATCGGCGCCGATGGCGAAGTGGTGGTGGCGTTACTCATGGTCCTGACCGCGGGAATGGCCCAGCAGGTTGGTGACGAAGTCCGGCAGGCCGCGGGCATGGCCGGTGTCGACATCGGCGACGACGCTCATCCCGACACGCAGCGGCGGCTTGCCCTGCATGTCGTCGATGCTGATGATCATCGGTATACGCTGCACGACCTTGACCCAGTTGCCGGTGGTGTTCTGCGCGGGCAGCAGCGAGAAACTCGATCCCGAGGCTGGCGCTATGCTCGCCACAGTTCCCTTCCAGGTAACACCCGGATAGGCATCGACTGAGATCGTCACTTTCTGGCCGGTTCGCACATAGGTGAGTTCCGTTTCCTTCGGGCTGGCGTTGATCCACATATGCGTGGTCGATACCAGCGAGAAGCCCTGCTGGGCGGCCGTCAGATAGGCGCCGACCTGCAGTGAGGGGACATTGGCGGTGACGCCGTCGAACGGAGCTCGCACCACCGTGTCGTCAAGTTCGCGCTGTGCATTATCGACGGCAGCCTTGGCCTGAAGATAGAGCGGGTTCTGCTCGACCGGAAGATTGGCGGCCCCCTCGCCGCCCAACTGGGCCAGCGTAGTGGCAGCCTGCGCCTGAGCGACGGAGACCTTCTGCTGCGCAGCCTCGAGATTGTGCTTGGCTTGATCGAAGGCGGCCTTGGACGCGACCGAGCTGTTGATCAGGTTCTGCTGGCGATCAAATTCCGTCTGGTAGTAGGGAATATCGGCCTGTGCCTGTGAAATCTCGGCCAACGATTGCTTGTAGCTCGCATGCAGATTCAAGATCTGGTTCCGGGCGTTGCCGAGCTGCGCCTGCGCGCCTTCCAACGTGATGCGGAAGGAGTCGGGCTTCAAGCGGAACAGCACCTGCCCTTTTTTCACGACTTCGTTTTCGCGCACATCGACCGAAATGACCGTACCGGAAACATCGGTCGAAACGCCGACCATATCCGCCTGGATATAGGCGTTGTCGGTGGACATGATCTGCCCCCCGGTAACGTAGTAATAGCCGCCGATGACGAGGACCACGGGAAGCAGCGCAAAGAGGATGGGCCGCGTCAGCTTGCGGCGCTTGCGCGGCGCTTCTTTCGGCGTAACCGAAGCTGCGGGGGCCGCTGTTGCGGGTTGCGCTGCCGGGTTTGAGGATGGCGCTTCGGCTACGGGAGCTTGGATTTGTTCCGCGGAGTTTGCGTTTGCGGGAACGCGCAGGGAGGAAGATGCATCAGCCATGTTGTATCTCTTTATCGACTGCCTTCGAGCGGCAGGCGTGAAGCAGGTTCGATTTCATGAGGATAAGCAATTCGTGGAGGCGCTCGCGATCCTCAGGGGGAACGCCTTCAAGCGCCTCCTTGCGGGTCTGTTCGCCAATGTTGCGCATGGCATCGATCAGAGGACGGGCCTCCTCCCGCATGTAGAGCAACCAGCTGCGGCGATCGCTCGGATGTTGTCGTCGCTCCACCAGTCCGCGTTCGCTGAGCTTGTCGAGAATGCGGACGAGCGTGATCGGTTCGATTTCCAGCATCTCGGCCAGTCCGGCCTGATGGATGCCTTCATTGTTGGCTAGATAGGCGAGCGTCTGCCACTGCGAGCGTGTCAGCCCCAAATCCTTCGCGCGCTGCTCGAACCGTTTGCGAAGAAGTCGGGCGACGTCGTGGAGAATAAAGCCGAGAGTTGGTGTCGATTCCATGATGTGGAAAGCCTGCTATTCATAAGCAACCTTATAATTATGCCTACGTATAGTAAGCATCCGCCCGATACAAGAGGCTAGCGGATCAAGATTTTGCGATGGTCGAAGATGTCGCAGCGGTGTCGCAAAGATGTCGCAGTGCGATCCGCAGCCCTGGGCATAGAGCTGCATCAAGCGGTCGGCTTTAGGTGGCCGCCATTATCTCCGGAATTGAAAAGGCGCGAACGATCGAAGCGTCCGCGCCTTTTCGGCAATTCCACTGTCGAATGGACGTGTGGGGCTCATCCATCCTATCGAGAGTTTGGCGTGGAGTTAGCGCCGACTCAGCAAGCCGATGAGATAGCCAATGCCTGCCGCGGCAGCGACCATGAAAATCGGTTCCTGACGAACTCTCTCTCGGAACTGCTCAGTAATTTCCTCGGCTTCCTCTGCGACGACAGACTTCGCTCCCTGCCCTACGGCGGCCACGCTCTGTGACAGTTTCGACAGATCCTCGCGCAATGCCGCAACCTGAGCGGCCAGATCTTCCATCGCCGTCTCCGTTTGGGCTCGCGCCGAAGTGGATTGTGAGGAAGCTGATTTCGTCTCTGCCATCGTGTGCTCCTGTGTGTTCTTGCGGGGTAGAACGTCATTGCGCGTCAAAGGTTCCGGTTCGTTTACGCCTCGTGGGGTGATTTCCCCAGTGGCTCTTCAATTCCGGTTCGGATTGTTCTAAGGAACTCCGATTGTTTCGCTCGCAGGCGAAGACGTGTTGATGACGAGGTTTGCTTTCCGATGTTCGATGTGCTGAGAAAAATCGCCCAGACCTGGGTTGCAAAGGGTTTGTTGCTTCTTTTGGCGGCGGCTTTCGGCATATGGGGCGTCGAGCGTTCGCTCATCACGGGCGGCAACAGCAACACGGTGGTAACGGTCGGTGATCAGCAGATCGATACCAACGAGTTCCGCCTCGCCTATCGCCGCCAGATTCAGGCGATCAGCCAGCAGTTGCGTATGCAGATCACGCCGGACCAGGCGCGCGCCTTCGGCATAGGACAGCAGACCGTCGCTCAGCTCGTTGCAGGAGCCTCGCTCGACCAGCTTGCTGCCGACATGAACCTGGGGCTTTCCCAGGACCGTCTGGCCAAGCTCATCGGCGACGATCCGGCGTTCAAGGCACCGAACGGTGCTTTCGACCGGCAGAAGTTCGAGTTGCTTCTCCGTAACAGCAATATTTCGCCCGATGATTACATCAAGGAGCGCAGCAAGGTCGCGATCCGCAGCCAGATCGTTGAAGCCGTTTCGAACGGCTTCGTCGCGCCGAAGGTTCTGGTTGACGCCGTCAAGCAGTACCACGACGAGAGCCGCAGCATCGATTATCTGCTTCTCACCAACGCCAACATCGATCCCGTCAAGGCTCCGGCTGAAGACGTTCTGTCGAAGTGGTTCGAGGGGGTTAAATCCAAATATCGCGCTCCGGAATATCGGAAACTCGCCTACGTGAAGCTGCAAGCCGAGGATTTGGCCGATCCGGCGAGCGTGTCGGATGATGAGCTGCGCGCCCAGTATGACAAGCGCAAGGACAGTTTCAAGACGCCGGCCACCCGCACGATCGAACAGCTGACCTTCGCGAACAAGGATCTTGCCAATGCTGCCTCCGAAGCACTGAAGACCGGCACGACCTTCGACCAGCTTGTTACCGATCAAGGCAAAAAGCCCTCCGACGTACTGCTCGGTACCTTCAACAAGGACCAGATGCCTGACAAGACGATCGCCGACGCCGCCTTCGCTGTCACCAAGGATGGCGGCACTACTCCCGTGGTGGAAGGCTCCTTCGGCCCCGTCATTCTGCGCGTGACGAACGTCAAGGACGAAACGGCGAAGAATTTCGATGACGTCAAGGAAGACATCCGCAAGCAGATCGCGCTCGGCAATGCCGCCAATGAAATCACCAGCGTTCACGACAAGTTCGAGGATCTGCGCGGCTCCGGCGCCTCGCTCCAGGAAGCGGCATCGCAGCTCAAGCTGAAGCTGGTCACAATTGACGCGATCGACGCAACGGGCCTGGATCAGAAGGGTAACGAGATCAAGGATCTGCCGGTTCGTCAGCAGTTGCTTTCCGAGGCCTTCAAGGCCGAACAGGGCGGCAACCCCGCCCCGCTGACCGTCGGCAACAACGGCTATGTCTGGTATGATATACTGAACGTGACGCCGGATCACGATCGTACCCTCGCCGATGTCCGCGAAAAGGCCATCGCAGACTGGACTGCTGAGCAGCAGAAGGTTGCCCTTGCCGCCAAGGCAACCGAGCTGAAACAAGCAGCGCAGAAGGGCAAGTCGCTCGCCGATATCGCTGCCCCACTTGGCATTGCCGTCGAAAACAAGACCGGCATCACACGCTCGACGGACGACCCGGTTCTCGGTCGTGGCGGCATTGCCGCAGCATTTTCAGGTCCTGTCGATACCGCTGCCAGCTCCGGCGGCGCCGACGATACCACGCAGATCCTGCTGAAGGTCACCGATGTCAACGACAACCCGACAACGGATGCCCTCAGCAACGACGATCAGCAGGTCGCCCAGATTGCCAATGCCGCCGGTGACGACATTCTCGACCAGATCGTTGCCCAGCTGCAATCCAGGTACACGGTTACCGTCAACCAGAGCCTCGCTGAACAGGCGATGTCCCGTTAAGCCCGATCGGGAGGATGGATAGTCAATGTCAGAGTTGAAACCTTTCCTCGCCAAGGTGGCCGGTCGCGAGGCCCTGACGCGGGATGAAGCCCGGCGCGCATTCGAAATCCTGATGTCAGGTGAAGCAACACCGTCGCAGATCGGTGCGTTCCTGATGGCACTGCGCGTGCGCGGCGAAACGGTCGACGAGATCGTCGGCGCCGTCACCACGATGCGCGCCAAGATGCTGCCGGTGGAAGCCCCGGCAGATGCAATCGACATCGTGGGAACCGGCGGCGATGGCGTCGGCACCTACAACATCTCGACGCTTGCAGCATTCATCGTCGCTGGCGCTGGTGTGCCGGTCGCAAAGCACGGCAATCGTGCCCAGAGCTCGAAGGCCGGCACGGCAGACACGCAATCGGTTCTTGGTATCAAGCTCGATATCGGGCCAGAGGTGATTTCTCGTTGCATTCGTGAAGCCGGCATTGGCTTCATGTTCGCGCAGCTGCACCATTCCTCGATGCGCCATGTCGGCCCGTCGCGGGTGGAGCTCGGTACGCGCACGATCTTCAATCTGCTCGGACCGCTGTCGAACCCGGCCGGCGCACGTCGCCAGCTGCTGGGTGTGTTCGCGCCGCAATGGGTCGTCCCCCTCGCGGAAGTGCTTCGAGACCTGAACGCCGAAAGCGTCTGGGTCGTGCATGGCGATGGCCTCGACGAGATCACCACGACCGGCACCACCTCCGTCGCCGCGCTCGAGAACGGCAAGATCCGCACCTTCGAGCTGACGCCGTCGGATTTTGGTCTGCCGCATGCAGATCTGGCCGACCTCAAGGGCGGCGATGGCGTTGCCAATGCGGCGGCACTTCGAGACGTGTTGAGCGGCGCGAAAAACGCCTATCGCGACATCGCCCTTGCCAATGCGGCGGCGTCGCTGGTCATTGCCGGGAAGGCGGAAACGCTCCATGATGGCATGAGGCTCGCGGCACAGTCGCTCGATAGCGGCGCAACAGCCGCAGCGCTGGAAAAGCTGGTCGCCGTCTCCAACGAAGAATAGGTTCAGGACGTCATGACCGATATCCTTCAGAAGATCGAAGCCTACAAGCGCGAGGAAATCGCTGCTGCCAAGGCCAGGGTTTCGCTTGCCGATCTCAAGGCTATGCAGACTGAGCAGTCTGCGCCACGCGGTTTCCACAAGGCGCTTCTTGCCAAGCAAAGCGCTGGTGTCTTCGGCCTGATTGCCGAGATCAAGAAGGCGAGCCCGTCCAAAGGGCTGATTCGCCCCGACTTCGACCCACCTGCCCTCGCCAAGGCCTACGAGGCCGGCGGTGCGGCTTGCCTCTCCGTGCTGACGGACACGCCGAGCTTCCAGGGCGCACCGGCATTCCTCACGGAGGCCCGCGCAGCCTGCTCGCTGCCGGCGCTACGCAAGGATTTCATGTTCGAGACCTATCAGGTGCAGGAAGCCCGCGCCTGGGGCGCCGACTGCATCCTGCTGATCATGGCGTCGCTTTCCGATGACGATGCGCAGCGGCTGCAGGACGAGGCCTTCGGCCTTGGCATGGACGTTCTGGTCGAGGTTCACGACGCCGAAGAGATGGAGCGTGCGCTAAAGCTCTCCTCGCCTCTGATCGGCATCAACAACCGCAATCTCCGCACCTTCGAGGTCAGCCTCACGGTCAGCGAGACGCTGGCGGCCATGGTGCCGGCCGGCCGATTGCTGGTCGGCGAGAGCGGCGTCTTTACTCATGCCGATTGCAAGCGACTCGAGGCGGTCGGAATCACCACTTTCCTCGTCGGCGAGAGCCTGATGCGCAAGGATGATGTGACGGCCGCGACGAAGCTGTTGCTGAACGGCGAAACCGGCATTCTGGCGGCCGAATAAGATGACCACACCCAAGGCCGGCCTCACGCATATCGACGCAGCCGGCGAAGCGCATATGGTCGACGTCGGTAACAAGGCCGAGACGGCGCGTAGCGCCACCGCCACCGGCCACGTGAAAATGAAGTCGGAGACATTGGCGCTGATCCGGGAGGGCAATGCCAAGAAGGGTGACGTTATCGGCACGGCGCGGCTTGCCGGCATCATGGCGGCCAAGCAAACGAGTAATCTCATTCCTCTATGCCATCCGCTGATACTGACCAAGGTTACCGTCGATATCGTCGAGGATGCTGCCCTGCCCGGTTTGCGCGTCACCGCAACGGCCAAGCTGACCGGCCGCACAGGCGTTGAAATGGAAGCGCTGACGGCGGTTTCCATCGCCTGCCTGACGATTTACGATATGGCGAAGGCCGCCGATCGCGGCATGGAAATCGGCGGCATTACTCTATTGGAGAAATCCGGCGGGAAATCGGGAGATTTCCGCCATCCGGGAGCTTGACGCATGAGCCTGTTACCTGTCGCCGAAGCTCAAGCACGCCTTTTGGACAGCGCAACGCCGATCCATCGCGTCGAAAGCGTACCGCTCGATGCGGCCGAGGGTCGCGTGCTGGCGAGAGATCTCGCTGCCCGCCTCACTCAACCACCCTTCGATGCTTCAGCGATGGATGGCTATGCCCTGCGTTTCGAGGATGCCGCGACCCCCGGTTCGGAGTTGCAGGTCATCGGCGCATCTGCTGCCGGTCATGCCTTCGACGGAGCTGTCGGCAAGGGTGAAGCCGTTCGCATTTTCACCGGCGCGCCAGTTCCGACAGGCGCCGATACGGTGCTTCTGCAGGAAGATGCCGGACGTCTCGAAGGCGACCGTATTCGCACCACCTACCCGTTGCGTAAGGGACAGCACATACGCCCACGCGGCCAGGATTTCCTTCTCGATGAAGTCGTGCTGCCCGCGGGTACGGTGATGGATTTTACGCGCCTCACGGTTGCAGCCGCCATGAACCATCCGGCGCTCGACGTCTATCGCCGGCCGCTGGTCGCCGTTCTCGCGACGGGTGACGAACTGGTCGCGCCGGGTAGCGCACCGGGTCCATCACAGATCGTCGCGTCCAATACGTTCGGCATCGCCGCCCTTGCACGCAATGCCGGCGCCCACGTGCTCGATCTTGGCATCGTTCCTGATGATAGCGATGAAATCACCGCTGCCATCGGCCGTGCACAGGCGGCAAAAGCCGATATCGTCGTTACGCTCGGTGGCGCTTCCGTCGGCGATCACGATCTCGTACAGGCAACGATGATATCAGCCGGCATGAAGCTGGATTTCTGGCGCATCGCCATGCGCCCGGGCAAGCCGCTGATGGTTGGCAGCCTCGGTGACATCCACGTTCTCGGCCTTCCCGGCAACCCGGTTTCCAGCCTCGTCTGCGGCCTGCTCTTCCTGGAGCCTTTGATCCGCAAGCTCGCATCCCTGCCGCCGGTCAAGCGCGAAGGTGTCGCACGCGCAGCCATACCCTTTGCTGCGAACGATCAGCGTCAGGATTATGTGCGCGCGACCCTGACGAGAGCCGATGATGGCGGCTGGCTCGCCGAACCCTTCTCGAAGCAGGATTCGTCGATGATGAAGGTCTTTTCGCGTGCGGATTGCCTCATTGTTCGTCCGCCGCACGCCCCTGAACGCGAAGCCGGGGCGCCTTGTCCGATCATGCTCTTGAGGCCAGAGCAGCTGGGTTGAAGCCATTCCGGAAGCACGCGCTGCAATTCTGAGGAACCCGCGGCGCGCTTTGGTCGGTGGACAGCGAGCAAGAAAAAGCCGGGAGGTTTGACCCACCCGGCTGACCGATTTTCAGATCGATAGGCCATTACTTCACGGGCTTCTCGTGATGGCCGCCGAAGCCGGCGCGCATCGCGGAGAGAACCTTGTTGGCGTAGTCGTCGTTGCCGCGCGAGGCGAAACGGCCATAAAGCGCAGCGCTCAGCACCGGCGTCGGAACGCCCTCGTCGATCGCAGCCGAAATCGTCCAGCGGCCTTCGCCCGAGTCGGAAACGCGGCCGGCATACTGCGAAAGGGCAGCATCACCGTGCAGGGCGTCGGCAGTAAGATCGAGCAGCCAGGAGGTGATCACGCTGCCGCGGCGCCAGACTTCGGAGATTTCGGCAATATCGAGATCATACTGATAGTACTGCGGGTGCGAGAGCGGAGCAGTCTCGGCATCCTTCTCTGCATCCTGCTTGCCGATATTGGCGTGGCGCAGAACGTTCAAGCCTTCGGCATAGGCTGCCATCAGGCCGTATTCGATACCGTTATGAACCATCTTCACGAAATGGCCGGCACCGGACGGGCCGCAATGCAGATAGCCCTGCTCTGCTGTGCTGTTCTTGGCGGCTTCTTCCGAGCGCATCGCCGACGGAGCGACGTCACCGACGCCAGGAGCAAGCGTTGCGAAGATCGGCGACAGATGCTGGACGGTTTCCTTCTCGCCGCCGATCATCAGGCAATAGCCGCGCTCGAGGCCGAAAACGCCGCCGCTGGTGCCGACGTCGACATAGTGGATGCCCTTCGGCTTCAGCTCTTCGGCACGGCGAATATCGTCATGGTAATAGGAGTTACCGCCGTCGATGACGATGTCGCCTTCTTCGAGAAGCGGAACGATGGCTGCCAGTTCCTGATCGACGATTGCAGCCGGCAGCATCATCCAAACGACGCGCGGCTTGGCAAGTTTCGATACAAAATCCGCGAGAGACTTGCTGCCGGTGGCGCCGAGCTGTTCAAGTCCAGCAACGCTTTCCGGGCGCGCATCGAAAACAACCGCGCTATGACCGCCCCTCATCAGGCGCTGCACCATGTTGTTGCCCATACGGCCAAGGCCAATCATTCCGATTTGCATTTTCAGTCTCCTAGGACGGTTTCAATCGTTTGAATACTGCATAGAGATATTTCGCAATATTTTCCAATGAACAAATGACGGGCGAGCTATGCATGAGCGAGACAACGCAGAAAAATCCACGCGCTCACGCATCTGTGATATCGCCGGTCGAAAGCATTCGCTTTTCGCCATGATCACGCTTTGCCCACTTTGAGGAAAGCTGTATTTTGCCGGTCTGTTTTCGTCCGTGAACTTAGCACCGTTCGCGGGCTCTTTGCATTATTCTCTTTCGGGCGGCGCTCAGAGCAAGCGTCAAAGGGGGCATATGGCTGCGTCTCTGAAACTGCCGTTGGTTCCAGCTTCGTTCTTTGGCATGGTTCTGGGGCTTTCGGGCCTAGCCAATGCCTGGCGTGTTGGAACTCGCATCTGGCAATTGCCCGGGGTGGTTGGTGAAGTGCTGACCTTTGTCAGCCTTGCCGTTTGGCTGGTTCTGATCGTGCTTTACTTGCTGAAATGGGCAATGGCCCGCGAGGAAGCCCTCAAGGAGGTCGCGCATCCTGTCCTGTGTTGCTTCATCGGCCTGATCGGGGTGGCCACCATGCTGGTGGCCGGCGGGTTGCTACCCTATTCGCGGGTTGGTGCAGAAGCGATATTCCTGGCCGGAGCAGTCTACACGCTCGCCTTCTCGGTGTGGCGCACAGGCGGTTTGTGGCAAGGCGGGCGCGACATTGCAGCCACCACGGCAGTCCTTTACCTGCCAAGTGTCGCAGGTAGCTTCGTTACCGCGATTGTGGCCACCGCACTCGGCTTTCCGCAATGGGCGCAGCTTTTCTTCGGCGCTGGGTTCTTCGCGTGGCTGGCGATCGAATCGGCTCTGCTTCATCGTCTTTTGACGGGACCGGCGCTTCCTCCAGCCTTGCGGCCCACACTTGGTATCCAGCTGGCGCCGCCAGTCGTCGGTGCGCTCGCCTATATCGGCGTCCTGCAAGGTCCCGCCGATATACTTGTGCATGCCATGATCGGCTACGGCCTGCTGCAGGCGCTTATCTTGATTCGCTTGCTCCCCTGGATCACGGAAGAAGGGTTCAGCCCGGCCTATTGGGCATTTTCTTTCGGTGCGACGGCGCTTGCTGCAGCCCCAATGCGACTGATCGAGCGTGGTGAAAGCGGCTCCATCGCCCAACTTGCGCCCATACTTTTCGTGGCCGCCAATATCGTCGTGGGCCTGATCGCGCTCGCCACGATCTGGCTTATCGTCAACCGCAAACTGGAGATCGGCTGGATTGAACTCAAAGATCGCGATGCAGGCGCGATCGGCCGAGGTTAGGCGAAGCCAACTCGAATATTGGGGGCATTCATGTTGGACCATGTGACGATCGGCGTACGCGACCTGAACCGTTCCCAGATGTTTTACGACGCGACTCTGAAGCCGTTGGGCATCGAACGCCTTTATGCCGAGGGTGAAATCTTTGCCGGCTATGGCATTGGATCGAAAGCATTCTTCTGGATCGGACAGCGCGACGGGCAACAGACCGGAACTCACGTCGCCTTTACCGCTCAGGGGCGAGATGTCGTTGATAAGTTTCATCGAGCCGCCCTTGTGGCCGGCGGCGTCGACAATGGCGGGCCCGGTCTGCGTCCGCACTATCACGCCAGCTACTACGGCGCCTTCATACTCGATCCGGATGGCCACAATATCGAGGTCGTATGTCACTTTCCGGTGGCTACGCCGTAGTTCGACCAGAAACCAGCGAATGTAGGATCACCGAAGTGGCGGCCCGACATAGCGGGCACGCGGCCGGATGAGGCGGCCACTCGTCGCCTGTTCCATGGCATGAGCCAGCCAGCCCACGGTGCGCGCCAGTGCAAAAATGATCAGGGGCGCATCCTCCGGAAGATGATAGGCATGCGTCATCGCGGTCAGGGCAAAGTCAACATTGACGCGCTCACCGACAAGCTGCTCGCCGATATCACGCACCTTGGCGAAAAGCGGCGGGAGCGTGAGGCACTGCAGCAATGTCTCACCGCGGATATCGACATCCGGATAGAGTTGGTGGCCGAAGGACGGCAATGGCCTACCTTCCGAAAGGTAGCTGCGGACGGCCTCTTCTGCGCCGATCGACGCTGCTCGCGCCATAAGCGAGCGCACGCTTTGCCAAGCGCCGCCGTGCAGCGGTCCGGTCAGCGTCGAAAGACCCGATAACACTGCTGCAGACAACGTCGCACCAGCCGAGGCCGTGATTCGCGCTGTGAATGTCGAGGCGTTCAATTCATGGTCTGCGAGCAGCACGTAGCAGCGTCGTATCATGTCGCCTGCATCCGGGCGTCCCCAGGCGAGCGCGAGCCGTTGATGCAGCGGCATGCCGGCGGCGCCTGGCGCCAGAGCATCGGCAACTGTCCCGAAGACGCTTTCCGCTTCGCTCTGCAATGCCGGAAGCGAGCGGCCGAGCGAGGGAAGATCGCTGGTCGTACGCGCGGCAAGTGCCAGAAAGGCCGCTTCCAAAGAGGGGATCGTGTGCCGCACTTCTCCCTCCTCCAGACGAAGCGGTCGCTTCATATCCCAAAGCAGGAGCGCGATATCTTCAAGGCCAGCATTTTCGGCCAGCGTCGCTGCGTCTTGGCCGCGATAGAAAAGCCTGCCATCGAAAACAGTCGATAGAGCCGAAGGCAATACCGGATCGCCCCATTGTATGGCTTCGGCGGCAACCGTCTCCGTCTTGCGCCGCCCGGCATGGCGCGTCGCCAGCCTTTTCACATCGTCGGTGAAGTAAAGACTGCGCCGCGTATCCGCCGGATCCGGCTTTGCGCGAATGCGCCCGCGGCTGACGTTGGCATAAAGCGTCTGCGATTTCGTTCCCAGCAGGTTCAGCGCCTGCTCCGCCGTCAGCCAGCTCATCGTTCCTCATGTTGATTAATTGCATCAAGATTGACGTCAATAAGAATAGGTCCGATCTAATCCGATAGTCAAAGGAGAACCGTAATGAAAAGTGGTCTTGAAGATGTCGTCGCAGCGGAAACCAAGCTATCGGATGTCGATGGCGCGGCCGGTCGGCTGATCATCCGAGGTGTTTCGCTCGATGATCTGGTGGCAACCAGCCGCTACGAGGATGTTGTGGCGCTATTGCTCGATGGCCTGTTCGACGCGCATATCGATGCCGCCTCTATCCGCAGCCAGCTCGGAGCGGCCCGCGTCGCACTGTTCGCCCATGTCGAGGCTGCCGACCCAGCCGACCCAGCCTTGCTCGCCCTGCCGCCGGTAGACGCCATGCGGGCTCTTCTGGCGCGTATCGAGGATGGTGACGATCTCGCCAGTGCCATCAGACTGATGGCGGCACCTGCCGTTTTTCTGCCAGCCGTGCTGCGACTGCAGAATGGCGACATGCCGATAAAGCCGGATGCCTCTCTGTCCCAATCCGGTGACATTCTGCGCATGCTGAGCGGCCGTGTACCGACTACCGAACAGACGGCGGGATTGGATGCCTATCTGGTGACGATCTCCGATCACGGGCTCAATGCATCCACCTTCGCCTCGCGCGTCATTGCCTCGACCCATGCCGGTTTGACATCCTCCGTGCTGGCGGCAGTCAGCGCCCTCAAAGGCCCGCTGCATGGCGGCGCACCCGGTCCGGTCCTCGATATGCTCGATGGCGTGGGCAAACCGGAAAACGCCCGTGCTTGGCTGTCGCACGCACTCGATCATGGCGAACGGCTGATGGGCTTCGGCCACCGCATCTATCGTGTGCGCGATCCGCGTGCCGATGCTTTGAAGACCGCGCTGAAGCCGATCTTCGCCAGCGGACAGGCGGATGCCGGACGGATCGCTCTGGCCGAGGCAATCGAGGCTGCTGCGCTCGCCCTGCTTAGGGAGCGCAAGCCGGATCGCCCGCTTGATGTCAATGTCGAGTACTACACGGCTCTGCTGCTCGATGCGCTCGGCTTTCCGCGCAACGCCTTCACCGGCGTCTTCGCGATCGGTCGCACCGTCGGTTGGATCGCCCATGCGCGCGAGCAGACGCTCGACGGGCGACTGATCCGCCCGCAATCGCGCTATGTCGGCCCTCTGCCGAAGGCCGCGTAGAGCTTCGTCAACATTGATCCTGGATCAGGCGGCCGCGGATTGGCGCGGCCGCACCAAGCCATCGCGGACATAGCGGGCAAGCTCTGACGCTGCCGGCGTCGCCTCTCCCTTGGGTAGATGCAGGTTGATGGAAAAAATCGGCAATTCGGGCAAACCGTCCTCGACGGAGAGAATATCGAGATCGGCGGGAACTGTAGAGGCCAACCACGCCGTAACCGCTAGGTCCGTGCGGACGGTCGCCGTGGTCGCCTCGATATTCCCGTTCTCGAACATTGTTCTCCAGCGTCGCCCGCCATTGCTCAATGCGGCGAAGACGGACGGACGGAAGGCGCAGGTGTCGGCTACCATCGAAATCGGCAGCGGCTGCTTACGGTAGGCATTCCCTCCCTTCGCCCCCACCCATACGAGTCGTTCGACGGCCAAACATTCGCCCCGCGATAAGCCAAACGGTTCTTCGACGACGCAGAGGTCGATGGCGCCTTTCTCAAGTTCTTCCAGCAGTTCCGGCGACGAGGCACAGACGAGAGAAATCTCCACCTGCGGATGGCGCAAAGTGTAGGACTTCAACACTGGTGCAAGCGTTGCACCGACAAGGTCATAGGGAACGCCGAGCCGAACGCTGCCCTGAACCGTCCGCTCCGTCATGTCGGCCCAGATGTCGTCATTTAGCATCAGCAGGCGGCGCCCGTTGCCGAGCAACCGTTCACCTGCTTCGGTCAGCTTCAGGCCACGTCGATCTCTCTCGAAGAGCGTGCATCCCAGCATCTCTTCCAGCCGCTTGATTTGCTGGCTGACGGCTCCTTGTGTCATATGCAGAATGTTGGCCGCAATTGTCATGCTACGTTGGTCGGCAACTGCGGCAAAGGTTCGGATGAGAGCGATATCGAAGTTTCGAGTCATCCCACTATTATAAATACTAATGCATCTCGCCTTCAATATTCGATTTTCTGATGTCGAGCTTCCGGCTAACCAATCTCCCGAATTGGAGGATCGCTGGAATGACTTTGGAATCGCTGCTGCCGCTGATCCTGTTTGCGCTCGTCTCGACGATTACGCCGGGCGGCGCTACAACGCTTGCCACCGCCTCTGGCGCACATTTCGGCTTTCGCCGCTCGATCCCTGTCATGGCGGGCTTTTCCCTAGGGCTCGGCTCCATGGCTGGAGCCGCCGCCGCTGGGCTCGGGAGCCTGTTGCTAGCCTTTCCTGCATTGCAGATCGCCATGAAGACGCTGGGCACGCTTTATCTGCTCTGGCTTGCGTTGAGGATCGGCAGAAGCGGCCAGCCGAATAGTGCCGGCGGAATGGCGAAGCCGACGAGCTTTGCGGCGGGGGTCTGGATGTTGTGGCACAATCCCAAGGGGTGGGCGGTGACTGTGGGCGCGGCCGCGTCTTTCGCCATGCTCGCAAGCGGCCCGCTTGCCCTGGCAATGCTGCTGGGCCTCACCTTCAGCCTGATGGCAGCATTCTCCCTTTCGCTATGGTGTGCGCTCGGTCAGCTGCTTGCCCGCATGCTGCGTGCACAATGGCAATGGCGCGCCCTCAATTTGGTCCTTGCCTTGCTTCTGGTGGTATCCATCATCTCCCTGTGGAGCGATTGACGTCAGGAATGATTGATCTGCAGGCTGTCATAGCCACGCACCTTGTAAAGCACGGTCGAGATCAGCCAACTCAGCAGGAAGATGCCGAAGACGGCGAAGCCGAAATTGGCAAGGTTGTCATTGAGTTCGCCTATGAAGCGCCAGAAGCCACCTTCGAGACCGAGCTTGTCTGAGATCAGCCCCAAAGCCTCGATACCGCCGATGAAAATGGCGACAACAACCGAAGCGGCGGTGATCGTCAGGTTGTACCAGAGCTTGCGCACCGGCTTGACGAAGGCCCAGCCGTAGGCGCCGGTCATCAGTGTGCTGTCGAGCGTGTCCATCAATGACATGCCGACCGTGAAAAGCGCCGGGAAAACCAGGATGGTCCAGAAGGACATACCCTGTGCGGCCTGAGCGGCGGAAATGCCGAGCAGGCCGATCTCCGTTGCGGTGTCGAAGCCGAGGCCGAAGAGGAAGCCGATCGGATACATGTGCCAGGAGCGGCTAACGACCTTGAACATGGGACGGAAGATACGCGCCAGAAAGCCGCCGCCGGCTAGCAGGGCATCAAGATCTTCTTCGGTGATCCTCTCTCCCCGTTGTGCCCGTTTGAAGGCTAACCAAACGCCCCTGAGAACAAAGAGATTGGCAATGCCGATCAACAGCAGGAAAGCCGCCGAAACCGTCGTTCCGATGACACCGCCGATATCGTGGAGAGAATCGAGCTGGCTCTGCATGGCGGCAGCCGTCGCCGCAATCAGGATCGAGGCAATCACGACAATCGAGGAGTGGCCGAACGAGAAGAAGAAGCCGACCGCATAGGGTTGCTTCTTTTCCTGGATGAGCTTGCGCACGACATTGTCGATCGCAGCAATATGATCGGCGTCAAATGCGTGGCGCAGGCCGAACATATAGGCGAGCAGTGCAATACCGAGCAAAGACGGCCGGTCGGCAAACGCAAACCATGCCCAGATCCATACGGCAATATTGAATGCGATCAGCAGTGCGAAGGTGATTGCGATCTTGGTCATCGGCCTCTCCGTGCGATCGTCAAAAGGATTGAAGATCATACTTTTGTCCCCATTATGCTTACTCGCAGAGTGGCATGGAAACAGAAGTGGTGCGACCGTCAAATGACGTAGATGCGGAAACTCCGGCAGATCGCACGAATGGCAAACCCGGTATGTGCCGGGTTTGCCGCGTCGCCCTACTTAGCCGACCTCAAAGGGATGCCCCTCATCGGCCCAGCCGGTCATGCCGCCGATCATCACCTTCACGCGCTTGCCGAGCGTGCCGAGGCGCCAGGCAGCCTTGTCGGTGCCGTTGCAATGCGGTCCGGCGCAATAAACAACGAACAGTGTATCCTCGGGCCATTCCGCCATTTTCCGGGCAGTCATCTTGCCATGCGGCAGGTTGATCGCGCCGGGAATGTGCTGCTCCTGGAACATGGCCGGACCGCGAACATCGAGCAGAACGAAATCCGCGTTGCCTGATGTCATAGCCTGGCGCACGTCGGAACAATCGGTCTCGAAGGCAAGCCTGCGGGCATAATACTCGGCGACAAGACTTGGGAATGCCGCGGGGATTTCACTGACTAGGGACATGGGACGCTCCTTCTTGGTTGGGTGCATTCATGCCCGAGCGTTCCCGCCGTTGAAATTGGCCGAAATGCCATATAACGTCAAGATCATGCCAAACTCAGAAAGCCGCAATCTTCTCGGCCCACACGTCGTCACGCTGGTCTATGACGGGCTCTGCACCTTCGAATTTGGTGTCGCCTACGAGATCTTCGGCCTGCCACGCCCTGAAATGGGTGACGATTGGTATCGGTTTTCCTCCTGTGCGATCGAGGACGGTCCGTTGCGCGCAGCTGGCGGGTTGGCGGTGCAGGTTGATAAAGGGCTGGACGTTCTGGCCGATGCCGACCTGATCGTCGTGCCCGGTTGGCGCGGCATCGGAGCGCCCGTCCCTGCCCCTCTAATTGCCGAACTGCAAGCCGCCAACCGGCGCGGCGCTCGCATCATGTCGCTTTGCTCGGGCGTTGCTGTTCTCGCCGCCTCAGGATTGCTCGCCGGTCGAAAGGCGACCACGCATTGGCGCTATGTCGATTCCATTGCTGCGCGCTATCCGGATATATCAGTCGATGCCGATGTTCTCTATGTCGATGAAGACCGTGTGCTGACCGCTGCCGGCAGCGCCGCCGCAATCGACCTCTGCCTTCATGTGGTGCGGCAGGATTTCGGGCCTGATATCGCCAACAGCGTCGCCCGCCGCCTCGTCGTGCCGCCGCATCGCGAAGGCGGCCAGGCGCAGTATATCGAGACCCCGGTTCTCCGGCAACGTGAAGGAGCCCGCCTGGGTCCGTTGCTTGAATGGATGCGCGAGCGCTTGCAGGAGGAGCAGCCGATTGCGGCGCTTGCCTCACGGGCCGGTATGAGCGTGAGGACCTTCCAACGCCGTTTCGAGGCGACCACCGGCATGGCTCCCGGCGAATGGTTGCATGGCGAGCGGCTACGACGCGCCCGCGACTTGCTCGAAAAGCAGACTGACGTTTCGCTGGACGATGTTGCCGTGGCGAGCGGTTTCGGGTCGCTCGCCACCATGCGTCATCATTTTCGGGAGAGGCTTGCGGTCAGCCCAAGCGACTATCGCAAGCGATTTGCCGTTCTTAAGGCGCGTCGCGATCGTTCAGATTCGCTTCCTGCGCCTTAAGCTTTTCAGTTGCGCATGTCGTTATCGCAAAACTGCTGCGCATTTTTGCGCGACACGTACTAAACCAGCCGGCTCTGTTCCGTCGCAGCTTCGATGAAGCTGGAGAACAGCGGATGCGGCTCCAGAGGCCGGGATTTCAGTTCCGGATGGTACTGAACGCCGATGAACCACGGATGATCCGCATATTCGATCGTCTCGGGCAGAACACCGTCCGGTGACATGCCGGAGAAGGTCAGGCCGCAATTTTCCAGCTTGTCCTTGTAATCGATATTGACCTCGTAGCGGTGACGATGGCGCTCCGAAATATCGGTCGAGCCGTAGATCTCCGAAATCTTCGTGCCCTTCTTCAGCGCCGCCTTGTAGGCGCCGAGACGCATCGTGCCGCCGAGATCGCCGGAAGAGGTACGCTTCTGCAACTCGTTGCCCTTCAGCCATTCGGTCATCAGACCGACCACCGGCTCCTTCGTGGGACCGAATTCGGTCGAAGAGGCATTCTCGACGCCGGCCAGATTGCGGGCAGCTTCGATGACTGCCATCTGCATGCCGAAGCAGATGCCGAAATACGGCACCTTGCGCTCGCGTGCAAAACGGGCCGCCAGGATCTTGCCTTCAGAACCGCGCTCGCCGAAGCCGCCGGGCACGAGAATGCCGTGCACCTTTTCGAGATACGGTGCCGGATCTTCCTTTTCGAAGACCTCGGACTCGATCCACTCGAGATTGACCTTGACCCGGTTGGCAATGCCACCGTGATGCAGCGCTTCGATGAGCGACTTATAGGCATCCTTCAGGCCGGTATATTTGCCGACGATGGCAATTGTCACCTCGCCTTCCGGCGTGCGGATACGATTGCAGACTTCTTCCCACTGATCGAGGCGCGGCTTCGGAGCCGGCTCGATGCCGAAAGCGGCCAGCACTTCGTTGTCGAGGCCTTCCTTATGGTAGGCCATCGGCACGTCGTAGATGTTGGCGACGTCGAGCGCCTGGATGACGGCGGATTCCCGCACGTTGCAGAACAGCGAAAGCTTGCGGCGCTCGGCTTCCGGAATCTCGCGATCCGCACGCACGAGCAGGATGTCCGGGTGAATGCCGAGAGCCTGCAGTTCCTTGACGGAATGCTGCGTCGGCTTGGTCTTCAGCTCGCCTGCAGCCGGAATGTACGGCATCAGCGTCAGGTGGACGTAGATCGCGGTGCCGCGTGGCAGGTCGTTGCCGAGCTGGCGGATCGCTTCCATGAACGGCATGGCTTCGATATCGCCGACGGTCCCGCCGATTTCGCAGATGACAAAATCATAGTCGTCATTGCCTTCGGTGACGAAATCCTTGATCTCGTTGGTAACGTGCGGAATGACTTGGACAGTTGCGCCGAGATAATCGCCGCGGCGTTCCTTGTCGATGATGTTCTTGTAGATGCGACCGGTGGTGATGTTGTCGGTCTTGGTGGCCGAGCGACCGGTGAAGCGCTCATAGTGGCCGAGGTCGAGGTCGGTTTCCGCACCGTCGTCGGTAACGAAAACCTCGCCGTGCTGGATCGGGCTCATAGTGCCCGGATCCACGTTCAGATAGGGGTCGAGTTTGCGCAGGCGGACTCGATAACCACGAGCCTGCAACAACGCTCCGAGAGCCGCGGCCGCAATTCCTTTTCCGAGGGAAGAAACCACGCCGCCTGTGATGAATACATATCGCGCCATGGGAGTCACCGGATACCTTTTCACAAATGATTCCGCTAGCCCTAAAATTCGTTTCCGGAACTTTGGACGCATTACGCGGAATATAGACAAAACAAAACCGGCAGATCCGAGGACCTGCCGGGGATGATCTTTACGACCAGGCTTACTTGCCGGTCGGAACGTCGCCGCCGCTCTGGGCGGGTGCGGACGTCGTGGCAGCCGGCGCAGTCTGCTGACCGGTCCCGGCCGGAGCCTGCTGAGCAGGTGCCGTAGCGGCAGGCTGGGTTGCCGTTGCTGCGGGAGGCGTTGCCTGCGACTGCGGAGCGACGGCACCGCTGTTCGGAACGCCGCTGTTGTCGACGGGCTTGGCCGGGGTGGTTGCCGGAGCAGCGCCCTTCTGGCCACCCAGCGAATCAAGGATGCCGTTGCCCTGGCCGGCCGTGCTCGGGATACGGTTGAGAATATCCGTCGGGCGACCTTCGAAGCGCGACAGCACGTTCATGCCGAGCGCGAGGGCGAAGAACAATGCAGCCAGGATGGCCGTGGTACGCGTCAGCGCATTGGCCGTACCGCGCGCAGACATGAAGCCCGAGCCGCCGCCGATGCCGAGACCGCCACCTTCGGAGCGCTGAATCAGCACAACACCGATAAGGGCGACGACAACCATGAGATAGATGACAAGCAGTACGGTTTGCATAGGTCCAGTCCTGCCCGCTGGCGGGCATCAAAAATAAAAGCTCGCGGCTCTTTACATGAGGCTCTCGCCTATTCCAAGCCCTTTTAGGGCTGGAACTCCGGGCAAGTTGTTGCTTCAGGCGAACTGCCGTTCGAATGCGGCATAAATGGCAAGGAAGTCGGTCGCTTTCAAGCTCTGTCCGCCAACCAGCACACCATTGACATGTGCAACCCCGAGAAGATCGCCGGCATTGCTGCCGCTGACCGACCCGCCATAGAGGATTCGCATTTGCGCGCCTTCCTTGCCGAAGCGCTGAATCAGCTCGGCGCGAATGAAGGCATGCGCCTCCTCGACGTTTTCCTGGGTCGGCACAACGCCGGTACCGATCGCCCATACGGGTTCGTAGGCAATCACGGTCGTCTGCGCCGTCGAGCCGTCGGGAATGGAGCCGACCAACTGCCGCTTCAGCACATCGAGCGTCTGGCCGCTGTTGCGTTCGTCGGCGGTTTCACCGATGCAGACGATGGCAACCAGCTCCGCATCATGCGCCGCCTGAGCCTTGGCGCGCACCAGCATATCGCTTTCCGCGTGGTTCCTGCGGCGTTCTGAGTGGCCGACGATGACATGGGTGCCGAAGCAGTCCGCAACCATTTCGGCCGAAATATCGCCGGTGTGAGCGCCGCTGACTTGTTGATGGCAATCCTGCGCGCCGATGGCGAGCGGGCTGTCGTCGCAAAGCGCCGTCGCGACATAGAGCAAGGTGGCCGGAGGGCACAGCAGCGTATCGATCTTCTCCGACAGCGGCGCCTTTATGCCATCCGCGATCGCCTTGATCTGGTCCAGGCTTGCTCGCGTGCCGTTCATCTTCCAGTTTCCGGCCAGAAGCGGCCGTATGGATTTGGTCATTCCGATGCTCTCCCCCTATTTCTTCCGTCGACCTAACAAAAAGGAGCAGGAAAGGAAAGTTGCGGCGAACGCCAGAAAGCGGTTCAAATCGTTTGAAAGATGCTTATCCGGAAAATAAATCCAGCCGCTTCAGACCTATTGCGATATCTGTGGATCGACGATCCAGTTAAGCACCTTGCGCCAATCGGTCATGCGCACGGGCGTTCCATGGTTTCCGGTTTCGAATAGAGTGAAACGCGTCGGATAATGCGCCTTGTAGAGCTTTTCGAACAAGGCCTGCTGGGCAGCCGCGGCATAGACGGGGTCCTTGCTGCCATGCGTAAACCAGAGCGGCAACTTGGCCTTGTAGAAGGCGCTTTTGGTGAAATCGGGATCCGTGACGCCGCTGAGGATCGCCATGCCCTTCAGTCGCTTGACGCTTTCTGCATCGCGGGTAATGCCCCAGCAGATGAAACTGCCCATGGAAGCGCAAGTCAGGATCACGGGCCTGCCGCCCGATTGCTCTTGGGAATAGCGGATCAACGCCGCGATATCGGCAACGCCGTTGCTGTCGAAGCTTTTTACGCTCGGCGCATAATAAGTGCCGCCGTTGCGGTAGGCGAGGTTCTTCAGCCGGTTGAAATTGCCGCCAAATGTATAATCGTTCGAGCCGAGCCGACGGTCGCCACCGCGTCCATGGATGAAGATGACGGTGAAGGCCTGCTTCGACCCCGGCCCGATGCGGGTGACATCAACCTTCCGATCGCCAAGCTGCAGGGTTTCGTCCTCTTGCGCTTTCCAGCGCACGCTAGTGTCGACATAGACAGGCTTGACGCGCTTTTCCGGGATTTGGTCTCGGCCGTTGATATCGCGCATCTCCTGATAGTCGACTGTCTGAAAGGCGCCGTTATCGTGATTTTCTATGACGGTCTGGCTCGAAAACAGCTCGTCCTTGAAGGGTTTCAGCATCTCCGCCGTAGCGCCCGCCGTTGTCGCTAGGAGCAGGACGCCCGAAATTGCGGCTAGAAAAGACAAATGAGCTGTGGACATTCGCATGCGGATACTTCCTCTGATCGGCCATCGGGCTTGCCATTGTTCACCCGACAACGCAAATCTCTTCATAAACCCGCCCCATCGTAGGGGCGCCATCGCGTTTGAGTGCCGTTTCTGGCAGAATCGCGGTGATTCGCGAATACCGGCAGCAAATGCATGATAAAGGGGTCTGGCCCCACCAGAACAAATCTGAGCAGCTTGAAATTCTATGGACAACAGCAACGATCTCTTCTCCGGACTCCCCCGCTCCGCAAAGCCCGAGCCAGCGGAAAAGCCAGATGTGAAGGCTGAAAAGCCGGCACCGGCGCCGCGCGCTGCGCCCACCACGTCTTCAGCCGAAGAATATGGCGCAAGCTCGATCCGCGTTCTCGAGGGGCTCGAGCCGGTCCGCATGCGGCCCGGCATGTATATCGGCGGCACGGACGAGAAGGCGCTGCACCATCTTTTCGCCGAAGTCATCGACAACTCGATGGACGAGGCCGTGGCCGGCCACGCCAATTTCATCGAAGTCTATCTTGACCGTGAGGGATATCTCACCGTCACCGACAACGGTCGCGGTATCCCGGTGGAAAATCACCCGCAGGTGCCAGGTAAGTCGACCCTCGAAGTCATCATGACCAAGCTGCATGCCGGCGGCAAATTCGACGGCAAGGCCTACGAGACCTCAGGCGGCCTGCACGGCGTTGGTGTTTCCGTGGTCAATGCCCTGTCGGATGATCTGGAGGTCGAAGTCGCCCGCAATCGCAAGCTTTATCGCCAGCGTTTCTCGCGCGGCCTGCCGGTCGGTGGCCTCGAAGAACTTGGGGATGTCCACAATCGCCGCGGCACGCGTATTCGTTTCCACCCCGATCCGCAGATTTTCGGCGATCATGCCCGCTTTGATCCGGCCCGCGTTTTCCGCATGGCTCGCTCTAAGGCTTATCTGTTCGGCGGCGTCGAGATCCGCTGGAGCTGCGATCCGGAGCTTGCGCCGGAAGGTTCGGACGTTCCCGAGAAGGCTGTTTTCCATTTCCCCGGCGGCTTGAAGGATTATCTCAAGGCGACGATGGGCAACGAGTTCACTGTCACCCGCGAGATCTTTGCCGGCAAATCGGAAAAGGAAAGCGGCCACGGCTCACTGGAATGGGCGATCACTTGGTATGGCGGCGATCCCCAGATCCACTCCTACTGCAATACCATCCCGACTCCCGAAGGCGGTACGCACGAAGCCGGTTTCCGCATTGCGCTCACAAAGGGCCTGAAGAACTACGCCGAGCTTACCCAGAACAAGCGCGCCGCCAATATCACCACAGATGACGTGATGATTTCCGGCGTCGGCATGTTGTCGATCTTCATTCGTGAACCGGAATTCGTCGGTCAGACGAAGGACAAGCTTGCGACCGTCGAGGCACAGCGCCTCGTCGAGAATACGTTGCGCGATCCCTTCGATCATTACCTCACTGACAATCCGGCCGAAGCCGAAAAGCTTCTGGAATGGGTAATCGAGCGCTCAGACGAGCGCATGCGTCGCCGCAAGGAAAAGGAAGTCAACCGCAAGACCGCCGTGCGCAAGCTGCGCTTGCCAGGCAAGCTGGCGGATTGCTCGCAGAATACGTCCGAAGGCGCGGAACTCTTCCTGGTCGAAGGTGATTCGGCAGGTGGCTCGGCCAAGCAGGCACGAAACCGCACCAACCAGGCCATCCTGCCCTTGCGCGGCAAGATCCTCAACGTTGCGAGCGCTGGCCGGGAGAAGCTCTCTGCCAACCAGCAGATTACCGATCTGGTCCAGGCGCTCGGTTGCGGCACGCGTACGAAATACCGCGAGGAAGACCTTCGCTATCAGCGCATCGTCGTCATGACCGATGCCGACGTCGACGGTGCTCATATCGCCTCGTTGCTCATCACCTTTTTCTATCAGGAGATGCCGGAGCTGATCCGCCAGGGCCATCTGTTCCTGGCCGTTCCGCCGCTCTACAAGATCACGCAGGGGGCGAAGTCCATCTATGCCCGTGATGACGCCCACCGGCTGGAGCTGATGGAGACGGAATTCAAGGGCAAAGGCAAGGTCGAGATCAGCCGGTTCAAAGGTCTGGGTGAAATGCTTCCTGCCCAGCTCAAGGAAACGACGATGGATCCGTCCAAGCGCACGCTTCTGCGTGTCGAGATCGACGAGGTCGATTTCGAAGGCACGCGTGACGCCGTCGACAGTCTGATGGGCACCAAGGCCGACGCTCGCTTCCGGTTCATCCAAGAACGGGCTGCCTTTGCCGCGGATCTGGATATCTGACGGCGAGGCAATCATCGGTTGCCGGCCAGTAGGGCTTCGCGAAACTTTATCGGATTGTCCGATATCCGTTACAAAGACGTCATGGATGAATGTGTAGATGGCGGCATTGTTCTCAATGCCGCCATTTCACGATCTGGATTGATGATTTCGCCATGTTGAAGCCATTTCTGACGACTGCCGCTTTTCTTCTGTTTGGTCAAGCCGCCTCCGCACTCGAGATCGGCACGCCGATCGACGTGCCCTGCCCGTTCGGCGATTGCGGCGCGGGCATCAGCCTCTCCTATCTCGGCAGCTACGATATTCCCACGGGCTTCAGCGAGAATGGCGTGGAGATGGGCGGACTTTCGGGGATCGAATTCGATCCATCCACCGGCCGCTATATCTCGATCAGCGATGATAGGTCTGAAAAGGCGCCGGCTCGCTTCTACAATCTCGATATTGATGTCAGCGCCAGCGGCTTGAAGGGTGTGGCGATTCTCGATCATGTCACGCTGAAAGACAAGGATGACCAGCCTTTCGGGACGAAAAAGGTCGATGCTGAATCCATTCGTCTGGGCAGAGACGGGATCTATTGGACCAGCGAAGGCGACGGCAAGGCGTTGCTGCCGCCTTTCGTGCGGATCGCCAGCCGTGACGGCGGTTTCATGCGCGAATTCTCGCTTCCTGCTAATTTCGCCCCAACCGCAGACAAAAGCATCGGCATTCGCGACAATCTCGCCTTCGAAGGCCTGGCCTTCTTGCCCGGCGGCGATCTGATCGTCGGCACCGAGTCGGCGCTCTATCAGGACGGACCGATCGCCACGCTAACCGGCGGCGCACTTGCTCGCCTCATCCGTTACGATGTAGCGACAGGAGAGCAGAAGGCGCAGTACGCCTACCCGATCTCGCCCATTCCGCAGGCTCCGTCTACTGCGAAGGGCTGGAACGATTTCGGCTTGTCCGAGATCATGGCGCTTGACGATCGTCGCCTGCTTTCGATCGAACGTGGCTACGCGGAAGGCGTCGGTACTTCCGTGGTCATCAACATGTTCGACCTCGATGGCGCCACCGACATCTCGAACATCCCTTCCCTGGCAAAAACGGATCAACGGATCGTACCTGTGCGCAAGACGCAGATCATGGATCTGCGGGCACTCGGCCTCGTTCCTGACAATATCGAAGGTATTACCTTCGGCAAGGCAAAGGATGGTACGGACGTACTCATCCTCGTCTCCGACAACAACTTCAACCCAACACAAAAGACGCAGTTCTTTGCTTTCAAGGTAGTTCGCCGACCGGGTTGAGAACTTATATTTATCCGCAACGTAGTCGTGTCATTGTCACGGCAGCGGAATAAAGAGGCTTTCAGGGCGGTGCCCTTGAAAGAGCCTAGATCATACCCCATAACCGGGTAATCTAGTAATGTGGGGCGAAGTAGGTCTGGTGGGTGTCTTTGAACGTCAGAAGCTGAAAGAGCATCGTTGGCTCGGACCAAGCGCGCATGCGCGAATGCCTCTTATACCATCCATCTCTGCGGCCCGCTGGCTTCTTATCCTCATAGCAATTGCCGGCATCTACTTCTTCTACGGCTTCCTCGTTCCGGTTTTGGCGGCGGCTGTCATCGGCTTTGCCACTTGGCCGCTCTATAGCGATCTCGTGCGTCGTACAGGTGGAAACACGACACTTGCAGCCAGCATAGCCATAGCCTTCATCGTGACGTTCCTCGTCCTGCCAATCGTCCTCTCAGCGCTCTATATGGCCGGTGAAGTGCGCGACTGGTTCGGCTGGGCGGTGCACGTCAATCGCGATGGCGCTCCACCGCCGCAATGGATCCTAGCCCTGCCCGTCGTCGGCTCATGGCTTGGCGATCAATGGGTACAGTATGTCGGCAGCCCCGGCTCTCTCGGCGAATTGGCCCAGATCGTCAGCGGCGCGCACATCGGCAATATATACAGGGCTGTGCTTGCCGCCGGCGGCAATGCGTTTCACGTCGTCCTGACCCTGCTCTTCATGCTGATCGCCCTGTTCTTCATCTATCGCGACGGCTCGACCTTCGTCCGTCAAGTCGATTTACTTGGCGAACGCATTCTTCCCAACCGCTGGGAGCGCATTTCTCGCGTCGTGCCGGCGACAATCAGCTCCACCGTTATGGGCATGACGCTGATCGCCATCGGCGAAGGCATCGTTCTCGGCATCGCCTATTGGATCGCTGGCGCTCCGTCGGCCATTACGCTGGGCGTCCTGACCGGCGTCATGGCGCTGGTGCCGGGCGGCGCTCCGCTGTCGATGTCATTGGTCTCCATCTATCTCATCGCAAGCGGCTCGCTCTGGGCAGGTATCGCCCTCTTCCTCTGGGGCACGATCGAACTCTTCATCGTCGATAAGACGCTTCGTCCGAAGCTCGTGGGCGGGCCGATCAAGCTGCCGTTCCTGCCAACCTTCTTCGGCCTTGTCGGCGGTGTAAAAACCATGGGCTTCCTTGGCCTCTTCATCGGCCCCGTGCTGATGGCCATTATCGTCGCAATCTGGCGTGAGTGGATCCGCGAGGCCGAATTGACCGAGGAGCAGCATACGCAGGAGCCGGAACTGCAACTCCAGCTGCAGGACAGTGCCGAAAAATAGGCTTCGTCCAAGACACTCCGCGCAAAAGTGCGCGTCCTCCATTTGAGGATAGACGACTCCAAACCGCACACAGTAAAGCTAAGAGGCCGCGACCCGCCTCAAGCCTGATTGAGGCGCTTCTCCATGAACAGGCTGAGCGGGTCAGGCAAATAGCTGCCGAAGGCGGGGATTTCGATATAGCCGAACTTCTTATAGAGGCCGATTGCTTCCGGTTGATAGATGCCGGTTTCCAGCCGTATGGCGTCGAACCGCTTTTCGATCGCTGTTGCTTCAACCGTCTCCATCAGCTTTCGAGCAACGCTCTGTCCTCTGGCGGCAGGGTCTACGAACATGCGTTTGATCTCGGCGATTCCGTCGCCGGCTCCGACCAGAGCACAGCAGCCGACGATATCCCCCTCGATCCTGGCAACCCAGAAGGTTACCTCTGGCTTCTCTAGCGAAGAGAGATCGAGCATGTGGTTGCTCTCAGCCGGGTACAATGATTCCGCATAAGCATCCGACATCTCCAGAAGACGGATGACGCCATCTTGGCGGGGCGATTCGATAGCGATCATCAGGGACAAAATATACCTCGCAAACAAGTCGCTTGCTGCATCTCACGCGGCGGCACGGGTCGCCAATGCCGCGAAATTCCTCGCCGTTTGCCGCCGTTCCGTATTCGCAAGCTTCTCCACCATGTCGAGCAACTGCGTCGCCGCGGTCGATTGCTCCGCGAGCCGGAACTTGCGAGCTAGGCGGGAAGAAACATTTTCCAGCATGGCCTCGCCGTTCTTGCGCGATGCCTCGCGCCAGATCAACGTTGCTTCTACGAACACGATGCTGATATCCCGCGAGAGGCCTGCGCTCTCGTAAAGGGCGCGGATCGCATAGACCCGCCCCCTTGAGATGATGGAGCGAACGCGCCGCTCATCACAGCCGGAAAGATTGGTCATCGCGCAGGTGAAGAAATCGACCTTGCCGGAGCACAAGGCCTGCATCAGGAATGTCGGCGTCAACCAGCCGGATTGCCTCAGATGTTCGACCAGATCGGGCAATTGTTCGTGTTGTGCCGATCCGGCGATTGCGACTGCGGCGGAGTCGCTCGCCTCGCGCGCCACTTGCTGCAACCTGCCGGTGCCAATCACCGTCTGAATGAGGTTCGATTCCGACAGCGCCTCACTGACCCGACGCATCAGCAAGTGCCTGACGTCGGAGGCGAGAACATCGCGGGAAAGAAGCAGGCCGCGTATATCGGCACAGTCGCCGAGACGCTCGGCAATGCGCTTCAGCGAAGCCTGCGACAGCAGGGCGCCGTCATTTTCGAGAAGGCACAGGATTTCGGTCTCTTCGCCGATTTCTGCAAGCGCCGCACAAACGACGCGCGGCACTTGCCCGCGCGATGCAATCAGCACCCGCGTTACATCGCTGCCATGCAGTACGAGATCGACAAGGTCTTCATCGGTAAACACCGGCGAAAACAGAATGATCTGTCCTGCGATCTCGGGCTGGTCCTCTGCAAGCGTCAGAATCACGTTGCGAGGAGTTCTGGGGGAATGCGCTACCGCTTCGGCGAGGGAAAGCCGCACGCGGGGTGACGGATCATCCAGCAGATAGGTCATCGCCATCTCGGCGGCGACGCGCTCTTCCTTCGGCATTTCCGACTGGAGATAGGCGCGGCCGAGCGCATTGGCGGCCCTTGCCCGGTTTTCTGCCTTTGCGGTCTCAGCCCAACGAAGGAATGCTTCTATGATCACGTAACGCCCCGATATCGGCGGGGCGATTCCGGCCCCACAAACTCATGCTGCCAACGTTAGCGGGCAAAGGTTTACGGGTCGTTTACCGCGTTTGTTAACCCCTCAAGAACAAAGGCTGAAATCAGGGAGCCTTGGGGCGCATCATTTCGAAAACATCACTGCCTTCGGCGTAGTCCATATAGCCCATGCGCGCGACCGGCCTTGCAAGCGCCATATCGAGCCTGCCATCGCGGATGATCGCCTCGTCGATATGGATGCCGACGACCTGGCCGATGACCATGATATTCTCGGAGGGTTCACCGTCGAGGCCCTTCGGTCGGAGAATCTCCGTCACCCGGCACTCAAGCACGGCGAAGGCTTCGCCGACGTAAGGCGCATCAATCAATTTCGCGCGCGCAGCCGTCAACCCTGCCAGCTCGAACTCGCTAATACCATAAGATGCCGCAATCGACGAGTGGTTCATCTTCTCCACGAGATTGCGGCTGACAAGGTTGGCGGTGAAGACGCCCGTTTCCTCGACGTTGCGCGCGCTGTCCTTGCGGCCGGACGAGGAGAACATCACCAGCTTCGGCCGGTCGCTGACCGCATTGAAGAAGGAATAGGGGGACAGGTTCAGCGAACCGTCCCTGCCCTTGCTGCCGATCCAGCCGATCGGCCTCGGCGCGACTATCGCCTTGAACGGATCATGCGCCAGGCCGTGACGATTGGTGTCCGTCGAATAGAACATCAGGCGTCGTCGCCTCCGACCCAGGTTACGGTTTCCGCCAGCTCAGGGCGCGGACGTTCCACGGGCGGAAAGTCCGAAGAGCCGATATGGATGAAGCCGGCGACTTTTTCGCCACGAGCAACGCCGAGCAGCGGATAGGCGCGTTCGTCATAGGCAAACCATTCGGTCAACCAGTTCGATACCCAGCCGTGGGCATTGGCGGAAATCAGCAAATTGAGGCAAAGCGCCCCGGCCGACATCAATTGCTCCCACTCGGGGATCTTCACGTGCGGCGCTGCCTTGCTGACGACGGCGATCACGACCGGCGCGCGCGTGAAACGGGTACGCTCCACCTGAATCATCTCTTCCGACAAGTCGGGCTTGGCCTCCAAAGCGAGCTTCAGCAATTCCTCGCCGATCCGCGTACGTTCCTCACCGCGATAGACGATGAAACGCCAGGGCGCGAGCTTGCCGTGATCGGGAACACGCGAGGCCAGGCGGATAATCTCCTCAATCTCAGGCCTTTCCGGGCCTGGTTCAGCCATCTGAAAGGCAGGAATGGATCTGCGCACGGCAAGATAATCGATCAGCTTAATATCGGTTTTCATGGAGTGATTGCTTTCATTTAACGGATAAGAGGATGCAGGCCTTGAATTTGTCATGGCATTGGTTTTGAAGTGGCGTGTGTCTTATCGGAAGTCAATCGGTTCGGAACCCATGTCAGGCATTTCATCGGCTCGCCGATTGAGCGCGGCTCTCGCGGTTCTCGGCTGCCTCTGCACAAACGCCTCGGCGCAGGAAGCTTTCAAGGAGTTCAAGCAGCTTGACGGCAGCGTGAAGATGCCGAAGCTCAATGCGTTCGTTGCGCCTGATGGCGAGAATTCCGCCGCGCGCTCACTGAAGGACGTTTCGCTCGAAGCCAAAATGACGCCACAGAGCAGCCCGCAGCAGCAGGGCCTCTCCTGGTATGTCTTCAGCCCGATTGCAGGCACTGACGGCAAACTGCCGCTGGTGGCTAGCTCGAAGGGCGGCTCGGCCTCATTCCACCTCATGCCCGGAGATTATTTCGTTAACGTCTCGTTCGGTCGCGCCGGTGTTACCAAGAAGCTCAGCGTATCTGAAACCGGCGAAACGCAGAAGCAGACCATGGTGCTCGATGCAGGCGGCATGGTGTTGAACGCCGTATCCGGATCCGATGTCCGCATCCCGCCGGATGAATTGAGCTTCTCGATCTATTCCAGCGAAGCCAAGGACGATGGCGAACGCGGCCTTGTCATGGATGATGTCAAGCCGAATACACTCGTCGGCCTAAGTGCCGGCACCTACCATATCGTTTCAGAATATGGCGAAGTTAACGCGGTCATTCGTGCCGATATCCAGGTCGAAGCCGGCAAGGTGACGGAGGCAACCATCCAGCACCGAGCGGCCAAGATCACCTTCAAGCTAGTGTCCGACGCCGGCAGCGAGGCGATCGCCGATACCGCCTGGTCGATCCTGACGTCGGCCGGCGATATCGTCGGCGAAAGCGTCAGCGCTTTTCCGACCATGGTGCTTGCCGAGGGTCGCTATACTGCCGTTGCCCGCAACAAGGACAAGATCTATCAGCGCGATTTTACCGTGGCTGCGGGCATGAATACCGATGTTGAAGTGCTGATGAAGCAGCAGCAGCCGCAAGAGGTCGACAGACGGCAACCGGCCCAGCAGCTTCCGCTGCAAATGCCTCAGATGCGCCAGACGCAATCGCCGCAGAGCCAGCCGGCGACCTCGAACCAGCAGCCGCTTCCCACATACGAACAGCTGGCCCCCACCGCTGGCGATGAAGGCGACAGCATGGATTGACGGTGGCCTGCGGCTTTTCAGGCACCCGCTTCCGTCTTGATAGACTTAGCCCGTCAAACCGCTTTTCGGCGCGACATTTTTCGCGGTGGCGCCATAGAGAATACGGCGGCGTAGAGCTTTGACAGCAGATCCTTACGATCGCTTCCCTCACTGAGCGCTTCCCAGCTCATCAGCGCACCGATATGCGCCGTGATGGTGCTTCCGGAAAGGCGCCGAAATTCGCGGATCAGCAGCGATATGCGCAGCGTCATCGAGAGACGGCTTGCCAGATGGAAGAGCCGGCCATTCTGCCCTTCGAAGTAGATCGGAATAACGCTGGCGCGTGCCGCCTGGATGAGTTTGGCGGGAAATATCTTCCAGGGCAGATCTTCGGCGCGGCCAAAGCCTTTTTTCGCGGTCGCAACGCCGCCGGCCGGGAAGACAATGATCGTGGTGCCTTCCTTGAGCAGGCGAACCGCCTCGTGGCGCGTCTTCATGTTGATCGCCATCGCCTCCTTGGTTTCCTCGAAGGAAACGGGAAGCGAATAATCGTACATCTCCGGCACCTTCAACAACTCGTTGTTGATCAGCACCTTGAACGGGCGACCGAGCTGTTCGGCAAGCGCCAGGACGGCGATCCCGTCGCCGATGCCGTAGGGATGATTGGCGACGATGACGATAGGCGCCTCGGGGATTTCCCGGGGCGGCCATTCCCCCTTGGCGAGTAGGCGAACATCGATAAGGTCGAGCATCTTGCCGAATACACGCTCGCTCTTGCCGATGATATCGGTGCGCCAGATATCGTAGAGCCGAGCATAGCGATCACGGCCGGACAGGCCTTCAATGGAGCGGATGAACCAGCGTTTTATGCGCGGATCCCGTTCATTGGCGTAGGATAATTCTTTGAAATCCAAATGCGCGACGGGCTGCCCCGCTCCTATCTTCCACTGCGGCGCACTCTGCGGCTGCAGCAACGCTTTGATTTTTCTACTATATGAAAGCTTTATGTCAGTTGTCTGACGGCACCCTGAAGGTGCCGTCAGAGACGATTGGCGTCAAGCGGCCTTGACGCGCCGGGCTTCGCGCTTACGCAGAACGTCCGGCGGCGTTGCTTCCAGGGTGAGCGACGCGATGGCTTCGTCGAGCGACATCGAGGTCTGCGACTGGCTGCCGAGGCGGCGGATATTGACCGAGCGCTCTTCTGCTTCCTTCCTGCCGCAAACGATGATCACCGGAACCTTCGTCACCGAATGCTCGCGGATCTTGTAGTTGATCTTCTCGTTGCGGAAGTCGGTCTCGACATCGAGACCGGCATCGCGCAGCGCTTCAGCAACTTCTTCGCCATAGGCATCGGCTTCCGAGGTGATCGTTGCAACAACGACCTGCAGCGGCGAGACCCAGAGCGGCATATGGCCGGCGAAGTTCTCGATCAGGATGCCGAGGAAGCGCTCCATAGAGCCGCAGATGGCGCGGTGGATCATCACAGGCTGCGTCTTTTCCGAATGCTGGTCGATGTAGAAAGCACCGAAGCGCTCCGGCAGGTTGAAGTCGACCTGCGTCGTGCCGCACTGCCATTCACGACCGATGGCGTCCTTGAGCGTATATTCGAACTTCGGACCGTAGAACGCACCCTCGCCCGGCAGAATGCCGGTTTTAATACGTCCTTCGGACTGCGCTTCGATCGTCTTCAACACGTCCATCATCACGCTTTCAGCGCGATCCCAGAGGTCGTCTGAACCGACGCGCTTTTCCGGGCGGGTCGAGAGCTTGACGACGATCTCTTTGAAGCCGAAGTCTTCATAGACCGACAGGATGAGATCGTTGATCTTCAGGCATTCGGCGGCCATCTGCTCGTCGGTGCAGAAGATGTGGGCGTCGTCCTGCGTGAAACCGCGCACACGCATCAGGCCGTGCAACGCGCCTGAGGGCTCGTAACGATGAACGGCACCGAATTCCGCAAGGCGGATCGGCAGTTCGCGGTAAGATTTCAAACCGTGCTTGAAGATCTGGATATGGCCGGGGCAGTTCATCGGCTTCAGCGCGAAGACACGATCATCGTCGGTATCGTCGCCGGCAACGGTCACCTTGAACATGTTGTCGCGGTACCAACCCCAGTGCCCCGAAGTCTCCCAAAGCGACTTGTCGAGCACCTGCGGCGCATTGACTTCCTGATAGTCGCCCTGCAGCCGCCGGCGCATGTAGGAGACCAGCGTCTGGAACACCCGCCAGCCCTTGCCGTGCCAGAAGACGACGCCGGGGCCTTCTTCCTGGAAATGGAACAGGTCCATTTCGCGGCCGAGACGGCGATGATCGCGCTTTTCGGCTTCGGCAAGAATGTGCAGATAGTTGTCCAGATCCGCCTGCTCGGCGAATGCCGTGCCGTAGATGCGCGTCAGCATCGGATTGTTGCTGTCGCCACGCCAATAGGCGCCGGCCACCTTCATCAGCTTGAAGGCATTGCCGATCTGGCCGGTGGAGGCCATGTGCGGGCCGCGGCACAGGTCGAACCAGTCACCCTGGTAATAGATCTTCAGATCCTGACCCTCGGGAATGGCGTCGACCAGTTCCACCTTGTAGCTTTCGCCTTTAGCAGCAAAGACTTCCTTGGCCTTCTCCCGCGACCAGACTTCCTTGGTGAATGGCTTGTTGCGCAGAATAATCTCGCGCATCCGCTTCTCGATGACTGGAAGGTCATCGGGCGTGAAGGGCTCGTTCTTGGCGAAGTCGTAATAGAAGCCGTTTTCGATGACTGGGCCGATCGTCACCTGCGTTCCCGGCCAGAGTTCCTGTACGGCTTCGGCGAGAACGTGCGCGGTGTCGTGGCGGATCAGCTCGAGCGCACGGTCGTCACTGCGGGTGATGATCTCGATCTTGCCATCGACGATCGGATCGGAAAGGTCGCGCACCGTGCCGTCGAGCGCAATGGCGACAGCCTTCTTGGCAAGCGACTTGGAAATGGATTCGGCGACATCGCGACCGGTCGTGCCCGCAGCGAAGCTGCGCACGGAACCATCGGGAAATGTCAGGGAAACAGGTTGGGACATCGATATTCTCCTTGTCCAGTCCCGCCAACGAATGCGGGTGGTTTCGAAAGATAGGGACCAGAGAGGTCCGCGCGCCTGATAGCTGCATTTCGTTATTTAGTAAAGAAAAAGCGGCGTTAGCGGCCGATCATCTCGGCCAAACCGCGCACGGTGTTCCAGTTTCGCATCGTTCCGACACCGAGCCTCTTTTTCGTCAGGGCCGGCAGCATTTTCGTCTCACTGGCTTTGAGGCCGAAATCGATCCAGAGATCGCCATTGACGACGGCCATGCGCTCATCGCGCCTATATTTCGCAAGCATATCGAGAACGTCCGGTTCGAGTGGCTGCCGCATGACCCGAACGATGACTTCACTGCCGATTCCATCCAGGAAAGGATTGCTTTCGGCAAGCTTCAGCCATGTGTGGGCATCGCGCACGATGATATCGACATGTTTTCCGAAGGTGGCGGCAAAGCCGGCCTCAAGTTTCGCCTCGATCGAAGCGATCGGCTGCTTCTCGCATTCGAAGAGGAGATTGCCGGTTGCCACCAGCGTTCGGGCGTTTTCAAAGCCGAGCCCCTCAGCCATCACCTTGAGATCGGCCATGACGACTCTGCGACCCGCGCCGAGAACAATGCTGTAGAGCAGCGCGACATAGACTGCCATGCGGTCAGGCAGCCTTCTGTCCGAGGCAGAAATAACGCCAAGGCGTCCACCAATGATAGCGACGCTCAAGTTCGCCGGGTACCGGATCTAGCCCGCTCGTGCCCCCCGGTCCGCAGCGCGCGACGCGAAACAGCGTCATCCAGCCTCCAGCCCAGAGCCCGTGACGTGCGACGGCCTCATAACCATATTCCGAGCAGGTCGGGATATGGCGGCAGGAATTGCCGACGAAGCCGGACAGCGTGAGCTGATACAGTCGAATGACGCCCATTCCGAAAAGCCGGTCTGGTGTTTTGCGGAATGGCCCGGGATAATTTCTCGATTTCGCAACATTATCACCGGACGGTGACGTCTTGCGCCGCGTTGGCTTTGAGGGAGCGGCACCACCATCGTCCTCGTCGTCTTGCATGAGACAGAATTGGCACATCGTCGCTATTCCGATCAGACGGCCTTAGCCGTTTTGGCATTTCCGTCCTGGCGTGCTGCCTCGATCTGACCGATCGCATCCACGACCGCATCGAATGTGAGCATGGTAGACGCATGACGCGCCTTGTAGTCCCTGACGGGACGCAGATAGCGCATGTCCTCGAAACGGCCGCTCGGCCCCTCGCCGTCTGCCTTGAGCATGGCGAGCATGTCTTCGCGGGCCTTGCGCACCTCATCCGCGGAGGCGCCGACCACATGCAGCGCCATGATCGATGACGACGCCTGGCCAAGCGCACAGGCCTTGACGTCATGGGCAAAATCCTTCACCACATCGCCGTCCATTTTCAGCCAGATTTTTACGCGAGAACCGCACAGTCTGGAATGGGCCTGGGCACTGGCATCGGCGTCAGGAAGACTGCCGATACGGCCGATATTGCCCGCAAACTCCAGGATTTTGCTGTTGTAGATGTCGTCCATACCAGATTTTGCTCCGATGCACCCGTGAGTGTTTCGTAACAAAAAACACAGCGTGTCCGTTTAGGACACTTTCACAGGGACAATGCCATACTATATGTATGTCGTTCGAAGACCAACGAAATGCAATGGTCTTCTGTAAGTTTGATGGGAAACCGTGCAGGACGGCAGGCTTGTCCGCCAGCCAGAACGCCCCGGAGCCCGCCAAAGGTACACAATCTCCGTACCTCGGGGAATGCCAGTGGCGAGTCCGACAAGATGATATCCGCGTAGCGGGTCAGGAGAACCACAGGTAATGGACGCTATTGTAAAGAACTTTCCGCAAGCCGTTGAATCCGACCGTCCGTCGCAGAAGGAAGCTGAAGACGCAGTTCGCGTTCTGCTTCGCTGGGCTGGCGACGATCCGCAGCGCGAAGGCCTGCTCGACACGCCCGCGCGCGTCGCCAAGGCCTATCGCGAGCTCTTCTCCGGTTATGACCTGAACCCCGAGGATGTGCTCGGCCGTACCTTTGAAGAGGTTGCCGGCTACGACGACATCGTCCTCGTGCGCGACATTCCCTTCTATTCGCATTGCGAACATCACATGGTCCCGATCATCGGCAAGGCCCATGTGGCCTACCTACCTAACGGCCGTGTGCTCGGCCTTTCGAAGATCGCACGCGTCATCGAAATCTTCGGCCGCAGGCTGCAGACGCAGGAAGCCATGACTGCACAGATCGCCAACGCCATCGACGATACGCTGCGTCCGCGCGGCGTTGCCGTGATGATCGATGCCGAGCATATGTGCATGGCGATGCGTGGTGTACAGAAGCAGGGCTCAACGACGCTGACGACGACCTTTACCGGCGCCTTTAAGGCTGATCCGTCAGAACAGGTCCGTTTCATGTCGATGGTCCGCGGCCGCTAGAGCCGGATGATTTTAGGCCGAGTGGGCCTAAATTCCGAATCCGCCCTAGAATCAAAGAAGTAGAGCATGACGTCGGCCGAAAACCGCTCTCACTTTTCGGCATCATGCTCCAACCAGACTTCAGGGAAATAGCCGGAAATGAACATTATTTTCAATGCGCCTTCCGACGACAAATCCGAACTCGAAGATGCTGGCGATTTCACGCCTCGCTTCGACGATCGCGGCCTGATCACCGCGATCGTGACCGACGCGCATGACGGCGAGCTCCTCATGGTCGCTCACATGAACGCCGAGGCTTTGGCTCTGACTATCAAGACCGGCACCGCGCATTATTTCAGCCGCTCTCGTGGAAAACTCTGGAAGAAGGGCGAAACCTCCGGAAATCTGCAGACGGTGACGGAAATCCGTACGGACTGCGATCAGGATGCTATCTGGCTGAAAGTGCAGGTCGCCGGACACGACGCGACGTGTCATACTGGACGGCGCTCCTGCTTTTATCGCACCGTCGAGCTGGAAGACGGAAAGCCGGTGCTGAGCGTGGTCGACGATCACCTGCATTTCGATCCGGAAGACGTTTACAAGCACTAGACCTATCGGCGAGGTGCTTGAACTGGCTGCAACCAGTATACGATTTCGAAACGAAAAAGGGACAGTATTTTAGCAAGAGGCGCGCGGGGCCTCGGAGGAGGCTTCAAATGCTGAATTGGGGTTTGAATCGTCACAATGGCGGACAGAACTCGACCGCTTTGAGCACCTCGCAAGATACGTCCCCACCTACTCTCGCTCCGGCTCCCCCCAAGAAAGTCAAGATCGCGCTGGCGCTCGGCGGCGGCGCAGCGCGCGGCTGGGCCCATATCGGCGTGTTGCGCGCCTTGGACGAAGCCGGCATAGCGGTCGGCATGATCGCCGGCACGTCGATCGGCGCGCTGGTCGGCGGTTGCTATCTGGCAGGCAAGCTTGATGAGCTCGAAGCTTTCGCCCGTTCGCTGACGATGCGCCGCATCGCAAGCCTTCTCGATCTGACCATAGGCGGTAGCGGCCTGTTCGGTGGCATGCGGCTGACCAAGCGCATGCAGGAACATCTGGAAGGCCTTGCGATCGAGGATCTGGATCGCCCGTTCGTTGCCGTTGCGTCGGAACTGAACACCGGTCACGAAGTCTGGATCGCCAACGGCTCCCTTATCACGGCACTACGCGCATCTTACGCCCTGCCCGGCATCTTCGAGCCCATTCGCTCCAATGGCCGAACCCTGGTCGATGGCGCGCTGGTCAACCCGGTTCCGGTCTCGGTATGCCGCAGCTATGAGCAGCCGCTGGTGGTCGGCGTGAACCTGCACTACGACCTCTACGGCAGGTCTGCTGTGGTCAAACATAATGTCGGCCCGCCGAACGGCGATCAGGTCCGTCGCGACGATACTCCTGCAACGAAACTCGGCATGACCGGCGTCATGGTGCAGGCCTTCAACATCATACAGGATAGAATAGCGCGCGCTCGACTGGCCGGTGATCCGCCTGATCTGGCACTGCATCCGCGCCTGAGCGACATCGGTCTTTCGGAATTTCATCGTGCCGGCGAAGCGATAGAACGCGGCTATGAGGAAGCATCGGCAAGATTGACCGAAATCCGGCGTATGCAGGAAGCATACGCGCGCTAAGGCGCAAACCGAGACATCGGCAAATCGCACTGTTTCGCCTGCGGCGGAGCAGGTGTCAGCAAACGCTCGGCGTGCGGGATTTCACGGCAAACTGCAGTCGCTCAGCTTTGCAATCGACCCACTGGGTCGATTGCTCTGGTGACCCTAATCTGCTCGTCACCCGGCGATATAGGCCTTAATATGCTCCGCCTCGATCTCGATTTCGCGGATACGCCATTTGACGACGTCGCCGATCGAGATGATGCCGGTGAGCTTGCCCTTCTCTTCGACAGGCACGTGGCGGAAGCGACCCAAGGTCATCACCTCCATAAGCTCATCGGTCGTGGTATCCTCCTTGCAACGCTGTACCTTTGCCGTCATCAGCGATGCGATCGGCTTGTCGAGGCATTCAGCGCCATGCTTGGCAACGGCATTGACGATATCGCGCTCGGTAAACATGCCGGAAATCTTGCTGTTCATTCCGACGACGACGATGGCGCCTATGCGCTTCTCGTTGAGTAGTTTGGCAGCCTCGGCAACCGTCGTATTGCCTCCGGCAGTAACGACGTCGCGGCCTTTGGCATCCAGTATGGCCTTCACGGAAACTGACATTCGATCCTCCCATCTCGAAAGCATGGTGAACACTTGAAGCATCCGATATGTTCCGAAATTACCCCCGGAGCTCAAACCGGCGCTTTGTCCGTCGGTCGAGTCGATCTCCTTTATCCCGCGACCGACGGATATCAATGGTGCGCTTGCCGCAGCAAGAAAGCAACAGCTTCATTCGTCGAGCGGTATAGCTTCTTGCTCTTCCATCCGCGGCTGGCGATCAAACAAAGCGAACAACAGAAACCCGAAAAGAAAGCCGCCGATATGGGCATCCCAGGCGACAGGCTGCGCGCTGTCGCCGACTAGTGTAATGCCGAAGGCGACGAGCGCGTTACCCGCAATCCACATGACGATATAGGCAACGACAGTCCGGCTGCGCAGCGAACCGAGAATGCTCAGCCGCGGATTGAGATGCGCCTGCCGCATCGAAACACGGCGCCCGTCCATCGCGGGGAAGGCAAAGCGGCATGCAGCGCCCATCAGTGCCGAGACGACGCCGGACGCGCCGATCAGCAGGGTCTGATCGCCCCAATAAAGCGCGGCATGCATGAAGGCGGAGGCGGCGGATGAGAGAAACCAGAAAATCACATAGCGCGCGGTACCGATGCGCCGTGCGACCGGCGCCGCGAACACCATCAGCCAAAGGCTGTTGAAGACGATATGTTCGATGCCGCCATGCAGCAGAGAATAGGTAACGGGCGTCCAAAGCCATTCAAGGCCCTGCTGCGACAGCGGAAAGGCATAGCGGGCCGGAATGAAGCTGAAGGTGAAATAGATCCAGTTCAACGTCTGATCCGACCAGGACGGCAGGTTCATCAACGCGAAGACGGCAATCAGCAGTGCGAGGCTCGCCAGGATGACCGGCGGCAGATTGAAGGCCGGAACGCGCTGCGGCCGCGGATCTTCCGGCTCTTGGCGCGGCAGCTGTTCATCGTCCATGTCTTGCTCTGCTTTTCTTGAGATGTGATCGACACATAGCGCAGCAAAACTCAAAAAAAAAGCCGCCCGGATGCCGGGCGGCAAAACGGGCGTCTTTCCGCTGGATTGGCCTGCAAAGCCGGCGCTGCGCCCTGAAAGTTCGTGCTGAAGGTCACTTGGTGAAGTGATGCCCTATTCCTCTCATCTGCCGTCGCGATTGGCAATTGAAACCAATAGTTAACCCTAACATCCCGGATCTGGCATGAAACTGGCAAGGCTTGATGTGACGGCGAAAACCGCCCCTGAGTTTGAACTGAAATGGGACACCCACGCATCATGCGGCAGAAGACGAGCACAGAGATATTTACCTACTGGGAGCAGATCCGCGGCAACGCGGACGCGCCGTTGCGCAGATTGATACAACCTTCGGCAATCGGCCATATTCTCCCCGAACTCTTCATTCTCGAGAATACGGCGGACGACAATCCGCGCTTCCGCCTGGCGGGTACGACGATCTGCAATCTGATGGGACGCGAAATTCGCGGCGAGGACTTTGCGGCCCTTTGGGCCGGCAGCCAGCAGGAGGATCCGGTGCGCATTGCGGCCGGCGTCATGGCGCATGTCGTTCCCGCCATGATCCATGCAACTGGCTACTGCGTCAGCGGCCGCAGCGCCGCATTTGAAATGATGCTAATGCCGCTGCGAAGCTCCAGCGATACTTGCGATAGATTGCTGGGCTGCCTGGCGCCTGCGACACCTGCCGCATGGCTGGGTAACGACTGCCTGGAGTTTCTGGCGCTCGATCGCACGCGCCTGCTGTATGAACGCCCTGCCCGCATTATCGATGCGCCGCCTCATCCCGATCCAACTGACATCCTGCCAACCCATGAAAACATGCGGCTGGGCGAATGGATGCGCAGGAAACTCAATCTGGCAATGCGCGGTCGCGACGTCGAAGCTGAACCGTCACGGGACAAAATCGGCAGACGCCTTTAAGTAACGCCGCGAGAAAGACAACATTACCTTAAGAACTTTCGGCTAGTTATTGCATCGGACGTAATCGGTCAAAGAAGCTCATCCATGCATTCATTCCAGCCGGCCCAGGGCATGCGGTCAAATCAACTGGCAGGCAATGGCCCCCGCAACGATCAGCGGACTTTTCAGCGAGTCCCGATCAATATGCAGGGTCGACTGATGCTCGCCAATTATGAGGAATTCGAGTGTCTGGTAACCGAAATGTCCCCGGGAGACATGTATGTCACCTGCGTGGGACGTCCGCGGGCCGATGAGCGTGTCATAGCTTACATCGATCACCTTGGCCGCGTCGAAGGCCATGTCATTGCCATCGATGGGCGCGGTTTCACCATGTCGATTAACGCGACCGAACGGAAGCGCGAAAAACTTGCCGCCCAGCTTACCTGGCTTGCCAACAAGCATGAACTCGGTCTGCCTGAAGATCGTCGCCACGATCGTCTGACGCCGCGCAACACTCGTTGCGACCTGACCATGGACGACGGCACGGCCTATACCTGTCGCATCATGGACCTTTCGCTTTCCGGCGCCGCCGTCGATGTCGAGGTGCGGCCGCCTCTCGGCACTCCGGTGCGGCTCGGCAATATGCGCGGCCGTGTCGTGCGTCACTTCATGGAAGGCGTGGCGATCGAGTTCCTTTCGCTGCAATCGCGCGAAACTTTGCGCGAATTTCTCTGATCCTGTTATCGTCCTGTCACGCAACGCGCCGAAATAGCGACGCTTGTTTTGTCTTGGATGCGTGGCGGCGAAATGCTCTATCCCGATATAACTCCTTTTGCGGAAGGCCTGCTTGAGGTCGGTGACGGCCACCGGATATTCTGGATGCAATCCGGCAATCCCGCGGGAGCACCCGTCCTTATCCTTCACGGTGGGCCGGGATCAGGAAGCTCCGCCGGCACGCGCCGATATTTCGATCCTCAGCATTACCGAATCGTCCAGTTCGACCAGCGCGGCTGCGGCAATAGCCTCCCGCACGCGTCAGAGCCGGATGTCGATCTATCGACGAACACGACCTGGCACTCCATCGCCGATATTGAGCGGCTGAGAATTTCACTCGGTATCGAGCGCTGGGCCGTTTTCGGCAATTCGTGGGGGTGCACGCTTGCCCTGATTTATGCCGAAACCCATCCGGATCGGGTGTCGTTCTTACTTCTCGTCGGCATTACCATGACGAGGCACACGGAGATCGACTGGCTCTACCACGGCCTCAGGCGTTTCTTTCCCGAGGAGTGGGCGCGATTCCGCGCGGCTGTTCCGCCAGGGGATCGTGACGGTGATCTTGTCGGCGCCTACTACCGCCTTCTGTGCAATCCCGATCCGACCATTCACGTGAAGGCAGCTGTCGATTGGCATGAGTGGGAATCCGCCTCGATCCTGGTCGATCCTCGCGCCACCCTGTCGGCCCGCTGGTCCGATTCGCGATACGTGACAGCGCGCGCTCGCATCATCACGCATTACTTTCATCATCTGGCCTGGATTGAAGAAAGCCAGATCCTCCGTGACATCAATCGCATTGTCGGCATCCCCTGCACCATGGTTCAGGGGCGGCTCGATCTTGAGGGCCCACTCGTCACGGCATGGGAATTGTCGCGGGCAATGCCGGAGGCTGGGCTGATCGTCGTTCCCAACGCAGCCCATTCTGCCGATCTGGCGGAAATGGCAGCGACGATCATCCGGGTGGCGGACGCTATGCGCGTGCGAATTTCAAAATAAAATCAAAAAAATATTTTTGCTGATTTTTCCCAAAGTGGCACAGCAGCGGGCATATCGGCCGGTTTGGGCCATCCGTTTCCTAGCCGTGGCGGTTATGTTGTTTCATTATGGGACGATATTTAACCGTAAGAGCCATCTCGCCGTTAACAATTCCATTGGTGATAAACCATTTGAAAGCAGGGCTGAGACGGCCTTAGCCAATCCAGGGAACCATACCGGAAACATTCGAATTTTAATCGAATTCGCTGAAAAATTGATTCAAGTTTTCTGCGTGTTTTATGAAAGTTTGATGCGGATTTGATTCAACTAAGCCCTTAATTTGACTGTGCAATTTTGCGCGAGATAAAAGCATGCGTGTCATTCTGATCCCAACAAAATAAGCAGGGACAGGGACATGAACTTTCACTTCGTACTTCGCGGTTGCGCCGCTTTAGCATTCGCCACTCTCGGCTTCTTCGGCCTTGCTCAGGCCGCACCAGCCAACATGAGGATCACGGGCGACGCCGCTCCCCCGATCGGTCACTACGAGTTCTGCAAGGAGAACCCTCGCGAGTGCACTTTCGCCGGCGGCGATGCGGGTCCGATTATCCTCACCCAGGATAGCTGGAAGACGATCCTGCAGATCAATTACACGGTCAACACGACGATCAAGCCGATGACCGACATGGAGCTTTACGGCGTCGAGGAAAAGTGGGCGATCCCGACCACGGCCGGCGATTGCGAAGATTTCGCACTGCTGAAGCGTAAGGAATTGATCGATGCCGGCTTCTCTCCGTCCGATCTGCTCATGACCGTCGTGCTGCAGCCGAATGGCGATGGTCATGCTGTCCTGACGGTGCGTACCGATCGCGGCGACTTCGTTCTCGACAACATGCGAAACAAGGTGAAGCTTTGGTCTGAGACGGAATACACCTTCCTCAAACGCCAGTCGGTCGACCACCCAGCCCGTTGGGTCAAGATCCAGGACGGCCGCGCCGTTGCCGTCGGCAGCCTGAAGTAGGAAGTGATACAAAGATCGTCGGTGGCCTAGCGCCGATGATCGAGAGCAGAGACCCGGTCTCGTCCCCTGATTTCTGTCCAGGCCGGTGCCTCTGAGCCGTTCCCACTGTCCCGGGAACGGCTCTTTTTTGTTCGTCGGCTTAATTTCAATTCATGGCGGGATATGCGTGGGTCGTCGCCCAATAGCACGGTCGCCGACATTATTTTAAAGCTTCATTAACCATCGTGACGCCAATCATTTCCGAACAAGACTCATTGAAAGTCTGATCCTGCCGCGGAATTGCCATCGCTCGCACTGAAGCTGGCATCCGGGGCGGAATGAAATGAAGGCAAGGGCATGGTTTCTACTCCGTCATCAGCCTCGAGCATTGACGAAAGGCCGCTGATATCGAGCGGTCTCGTCTATCGGATCACCGCGGGCATTGCCGTTCTGGCAGCCCTCACCGTCGGCATTTCCGTTGGCGGTCATTGGCTTGGAGAGAGAATTTCCCTGGGTGGCCATACCACCGACACCAAGCCTGTCTCCGTGACGATTGGCGAGGATGCGCTGCGCCTGACGGCAAATACCATCCGCTTCCCGAGCGAGCGCGTCGATGGGACGGCCGAACGCGTCGATCTCTACCTCACCTGGCCGCAGATGCAGGGATACAGCGAGGCCGATCGGCTTCGTTTTGACGATGTCTCTCAATCTTCGTCGCTGATCTTCTTGCAGCTCAGCCAAAGCACGATGTCACGTGATATGTCCGGCCGGTTGGAGCCCATCTATTCTCACATCATGGATGGCGTGCCGTATTCCGGTCCCCATGGTTTGACGGCGCATCGCCTGCGTGCCGATGCCGGCTACAACAACGAGATTCTTTTGACGGCGTCCCGTCCGGGACAGCCTGACTATGTCGTGCGCTGCCTCCTGCCCGCATCGCCGGCCCTGGCAACCAGCGGCGACTGCCAGAGAGATGTCAAGGTGGGTAAGGACTTGAGCGTCCTCTATCGCTTTTCCAGCAATCAGCTCGGGGATTGGCGCACCATGGATGCCGCTGTCCAGAGCTTCGTTAAAGCGCGGCTCCTGGATACCCAAGGCTCTTTGCCCACAACTGGCGCCGGTCGCTAAAATGGCGCGAAAACCTGAAACCAACCGTTCATCATAAACCGATTGGTAACGCTAAGCCCTTACTCTCGAACGCAACGGGCGTTTGTGGAAGGCGGCGGCCGGATCATCGAGAATGTAAATGCAAGCAGAGAGTGATTTAGTGTCCAGATCAACCCTTCCCGTATCGTCGTCTCAATCCGGTAAGATTCTGGCGAGAATGTTCCTAGGCTTTTCGGTGGCAACGGCAACGATCACGGTAACCGCCGTGAGCGCCTATGCAGGCACGAAATATGCCGGCATCGTCGTCGATGCCAATACGGGCAACGTTCTCTACAGCGAAAACGCTGACACGCTTCACTACCCCGCCTCGCTGACCAAGATGATGACGGTCTATTTGACCTTCGAAGCACTTGAAGCAGGCCGCATTACTCTCGACACGCCAGTCGTCTTCTCCAAGAATGCCGCCTTGCAGGCGCCGACGAAGCTCGGCATCGGCACTGGCCATTCGGTAACGGTACGCGAGGCCATCCTCGGTATTGTCACCAAATCGGCCAATGATGCCGCCATGGCGCTGGGCGAGATGCTCGGCGGCTCCGAGGAGGGCTTTGCGCGCATGATGAACGACAGGGCGCGCGCGCTCGGCATGACGCGCACGACCTACCGCAATCCAAACGGCCTGCCGAATACCGCGCAGATGACGACGGCCCGTGACCAGGCTCGCCTCGGCATCGCCCTTCGTGAGCATTTTCCGCAATATTACGGTTTCTTCTCCGAGACGAGCTTTCACCTCGGCAGCAGGGTCATTTTTGGTCATAACCGCCTGATCGGTTCCGTGCGCGGCGTCGACGGCATCAAGACCGGTTATACCCGCGCAGCCGGGTACAACCTCGCAACTTCGGTAAAGGTCGATGGCCGTTCGATCGTCGGCGTGGTACTTGGCGGCGCGTCCACACCCGCCCGCGACAATCAGATGCGCAAGTTGATCGCCGCATATCTGCCGCAGGCATCGACACGCCATATCGCCTCCGAGGTCGTTGCCCACGCGCCTGCGGCCACACCCAATGTTCAGGTCGCCAGTGCCCGCTTTGGTGAGGTCAACCACGCAAAGATTCGCAACGATGAAGCCGCAGAGGCGGTCGAGCCCCAGCAGCCATCCAGCGCGGCGGCCTTTGCAGCGGTAACGCCGAAATCGGCCAATCCCCTGCTTGCAGCACAGCCTGTTCCGCAGCGCGCGGCTTCAGACGATGCGACTTCCGACGATGCCGATGAGGATGAAGTCGATACCGTCACCACCGCCTCAATCTCCAAAGCCGATACGAAGGTCGTGAAACTGCAGCGCGCTGAAAAGGCGGAGAAGACGGAAAAGGTTGCAAAGGCCGAAAAGGCCGAGCGCGATCCCACCGGTTGGATCGTCCAGATCGGTGTTTCCTCCAGCAAGGACGGCGCCAGCGATCTTCTCGATGCCGCCAAGAACAAGGGCGGCAAGGCACTGCGTGCCGCAAAACCCTATACCGTTGCCTTTGACGGCGGCTACCGCGCTCGCTTTGGCGGCTTTGAGGATCAGAACTCGGCCCTCAGCGCCTGCAAAGCTTTGAAGCGCGCAGGCGTTAAGTGCTGGGCGAGCGTGGAATAGAACGGTGACCAATGTGTTTCGTGTCGCCTGAAGTATGTCCAGGAGTAATGCGCGGCGGTTTTCCGCTTATAGCGCGTACGAAACTACAAGATGCGGCATTTTCGCTATTCGAAGAGAAGCGGGGATGCATGAAGATCGGTCAGGCCTGTTGCATAGATGCCTGGCTTCCCGGTTCCGGATGTCCATCGGACCGGCCCTGAGTTTGTAACGTGTACGGGGACTTGAAATGGCAATGAACGAGAACTTTCCCGGTCTCTCGCTCGATGGCGGGGTAAAGACGAAACAGAAGAGCTTTGCTCTTCATCCGCTCCATGAGGCGGCGATGCGGTTGGCCGATCTGGGCCTCAGCCGTTCGCGCAACAAGACCAAGGACCTTATCGGCATCCTGCTTTGCCACGGTGCCCGCGCATGGCGCTACTCCCAGCCGGACGCGCATATCCACCTGCACATCACTGCTCCGAGCGGCCGTGCACCGGTCATGATGCGGTTGCGCTAACGCCAATTGCACGAAATCAAGGACCTGAAGCGCGAGCGAACCTCAGAGATCGCGCTTTAGACCCTCGCCTTAAAGCAATCCAAGTTCGGAAAGTTCCCGCCGCAAATCGGCGGGCAGTTCGGCTGCCGCGCCGAGGCTATCAAGATCGCGCGGGACATCATCCTGCGGCAGGTAGCGCCAGCCCTGGAACGGCCGGCGAGGCTGACCTGTCGTTTCGATGACACTGGGATCGAGGATGAGCCGGCAGCGTTGAATGCCTTCCGCATCTGTGAAGGTCTCGATATCGAGCAGCTTTTGCCGCGCCTGCACCTGCCCCTTGATCACCCAATAGAGCGAGCCGCCATCCAACAACTCTTCCATGCGCTTCGGCACCATACGGGTCGTATGGGTCGTATGCGGCTCCAGACCGGCGGCGATGGCTGTCATCGCCCGCTCGGAAACCCATTCGCGCAGGTCATCAATCGAATCCGCGCCCACGCACAATTTGATGAGATGCAAAGCCATGGGTGCCGTTGAAGTCCTTTTGGCTGAGGACGTCAAGCCTTTAGATCAGGCGTCCACACTCAGCACTCCACCACATTCACGGCGAGGCCGCCCGTGGAGGTTTCCTTGTATTTCTCGCTCATGTCGTGGCCGGTCTGGCGCATCGTTTCGATGCAGGCGTCGAGCGGCACGAAATGCTGGCCATCGCCCTTGAGTGCGAGCGAAGCGGCGGTAACCGCCTTGACGGCACCAAGTGCGTTTCGCTCGATGCAGGGCACCTGAACAAGCCCAGCGATAGGGTCGCAGGTCATGCCCAGATGGTGTTCCAGCGCGATTTCGGCGGCATTCTCTATCTGCTCCGGTGTTGCGCCCATGACGGCGGCGAGCCCCGCAGCCGCCATTGCCGCCGCCGAGCCCACCTCACCCTGACAGCCGACTTCAGCGCCGGAAATCGAGGCGTTGTGCTTGATGATGCCGCCGACTGCGGCCGCAGTCAGCAGATAGTTGTGGATGCCTTCCTGATCCCAATCCTCATGAAAATGCTGGTAGTAGCGGATCGTTGCCGGAATGACGCCGGCCGCGCCATTGGTCGGCGCCGTCACGACGCGGCCGCCCGCAGCATTTTCCTCGTTGACGGCCATGGCGTAGACGCTGAGCCAGTCGTTGGCGAGCACCGGATTGATGCGGTTGCTGCGCCACTCCTCCTGCAGCTTGTCATGGATGGCGCGCGCACGCCGGCGCACCTTCAGGCCGCCGGGCATGATGCCATCGACCTTGAGCCCACGGTCGATACAACTGCTCATGGCCGCCCAGATGCGGTCGAGACCAGCATCCAGCTCCTCGGGGCTCATGCGCGTCTCTTCGTTGGCGCGCTTCATCTGTGCGATCGAAAGGCCGGAGCGCTCGGACATGTCAAGCATCTGCTTGGCGCTGGCAAAGGGGAACGGAACACGCTCGCCGGCAGCCGCCGGCTTCTTCTTGTCCGCCCGCATCTGTTCGAGCTCGGTATCGGTGACGACGAAACCGCCACCAACGGAATAATAAATGCGCTTGACGAGCAGGCGCTCATCCTTGTCGAAGGCAGAAAAGCTCATGCCATTGGCATGCCCCGGCAAAGGCACCTTCTTGTCGAAGATGAGGTCCGTCTTGGGATGAAACTGATATCCGGGATGACCCGGCGGCGTGATACGCCCGCTATGCTCGACCTCGTCGATGATGGCATCCATCCGGTCCGGATCGACCGTATCCGGACGCTCGCCCATCAGCCCGAGAATGACTGCTCTGCCCGTGCCGTGACCGATCCCCGTATGGGCGAGCGAGCCATGCAGACTGACCTTGATCGACGCGACCTGCACATTCGAAGACGGGCGCGGCCACTCATTCGACAGCACCAACTCCAGGAAGCGATTCGCGGCGGACATTGGCCCCATGGTGTGCGAGCTGGACGGTCCCACACCGATCTTGAAAACATCGAAAACTGAAAGAAACATGGACCTTTATTGCCTCCTCGGCAAATCGACTTTGAGCAAAGCTACGCTATCAGGGCAACCTTGCATGGCGATCGACCGACATCGGATTTCATGGCAGCGACATTACATGTAGGCATCGGGCGAGGCAAACAGAAGGGCATTGCACCCGGCCCGCGCTAAGTTACAGTCCACATCGGATTGATCCGGGAGAATCTGCCTTTATGACGACTGCCGACTATGTCGCCCTCGCCCTCTTTATCTTTCTTTGGGTTGCGCTGAACTGGATCGTCGGCAGCGCCCGTTTCTTCAATCGCACCAGCTTAACGCTTGCGATGAACGAGCGCCGGCGCGAGTGGATCTACAATTCTCTGCGACGCGATCTGAAGATGATCGATACGCAGATCCTGTCGGGATTACAGAACGGCACCGGTTTTTTTGCGTCCACCTCGATCTTTGCCATCGGCAGCTGCTTCGCGCTGCTAGGCGCAACGGACAAGATCAACGCCTTCTTCTCCGACCTGCCCTTCATTTTCAATGGCGGCCGAGCTGCCTTCGAGATCAAGGTGGCCGGGCTGGCCTGCCTTTTCGGCTACGCCTTTTTCAAGTTCGGCTGGGCTTATCGCCTGTTCAACTATTGCACCATTCTCTTCGGCTCCCTGCCGATGAGGGAGGATGCGATTCTCGATCCGATTGGTGCCGAACGGGCAGCCGAACGCGTGGTGCGAATGAACATCATCGCCGCCCGCAATTTCAATGCCGGGCTGCGGGCGATTTTCCTATCGATCGGCTATCTCGGCTGGTTCGTGAGCCCATATGTGTTCATCGTCACGACGATGTTCATCATTACCGTGCTGATCCGTCGCCAGTTTTTTTCCGACGCCCGTCTGGCCATCATGGACGGCGATGTGCCATGACAAGCCCGCGTCGCCGCAGGCGACATCAGTGATTTGAGTTCATGCCTGGAAGGACCCGCCCCAATGGTCGCAATCGCCGAGATCGCTGATGCACCGCAAAAGACGCCGCGCATCGGGATTCTGGATACGGCGCGCGGCATCGCTCTTCTGGCGATGGCAAGCTACCACTGCACCTGGGATTTCGAGTTCTTCGGCTACCTCGACGCCGGCACGGCAGAAACGGGCTGGCTGAAGGTTTATGCCCGCGCCATCGCCAGCACCTTCCTGTTTCTCGCTGGCTTCAGCCTGGTCCTCGCCAACACACCCGAGATTCGCTGGCGCTCCTATGGTCGCCGCTTGGGAATGATCGTCGCCGCGGCGCTGGCGATCTCCATCGTCACGAAACTGTTTATCGGCCCAGGCTGGATCTACTTCGGCATTCTTCATGCAATCGCCGCGGCTAGCCTTCTCGGGCTGCTATTCCTGCGTTTACCGGCTTTTGCGACCCTGCTGATCGCGGCGCTGCTCGGAGCCGGCATCATCGTCGATAATGTCATCGCGCCCTTTTCACTGCATTCCGCCGCATTCGACACGCCGTGGCTCTGGTGGGTCGGCCTGTCGGAGACGCCCCAGCGGTCAAACGACTACGTGCCGCTTTTCCCCTGGCTGACGCCATTTCTCTTCGGCCTCGGCATGGCGCAGCTGGCAATGTCCATCGGTTGGCTTAAGCGCCTGGCAACATTCGGTCCGGGCCAAAATCTGATCGCCCGCGCCGGTCGTCACAGTCTTGCTTTCTACCTCGTTCATCAGCCGCTGCTGTTCGGCCTGGTCTATCTGCTGTCGCTGGTTGCCCCAGCTCCTCCGCAAGATCCGACAGTCGGTTATGTCAAGCAATGCGTGGCGTCTTGCACGCAATCAGGCGGCGAGAAAATGTGCCGCAGCTTCTGCGAGTGCACGCTCGATAAACTACAGGCACAAAATCTCCTCAACCCCCTGGAATCCGGGGCAATCAAAGCGGATAGCGATGAACGCGTGAGCCGAATCGCGATACAATGCACGGATGAAGCGCAATGACAGGGTTATTCCATGAATGCCTATCGTTCGAAGTCGCTGAGTTTTCCGTGGCCGCCGGTCCTCTATAGCGTCGCCGTTATTATCGCGCTGTGGCTGCAGCGCTACTATCCGCTGTCCCTGCCTCTTTTCTGGTCGATCGTCGCATGGGTCGCCGGCGCTGCTCTCGTCACATTTGCGGTGACGCTGAATGTCTGGGCGGTCAAGACACTGGTGGAGAGCCGCACGACCGTCTTGACGCAGCGCTGCAGCGCCTACCTTGTCACGACAGGCCCGTTTCGCTTCACGCGCAATCCGACCTATCTCGGTTACACTCTGCTGACAGCCGGGCTCGGCCTACTGATCGGCAATCTCTGGTTCGTGGCCATGGCAGCCACGGCGGCCGCGCTCACCACGCTGCTCGTGATCCGCTGCGAAGAGATGCATCTCCTCTCCCGCTTCGGCTGCGAATTCGAATTTTACTGCAAGCGCACGCGCCGCTGGGTTTGAGGCGAACGGGCTGAGGGATTGCCTCAAGGAGGCGTTCGGGCGCGGTCTACCGGTTTCCGAAGAATAGGAGAACCTGACCGATCTTCTCTCTTTTGCGGTAAACCAGATACGTCTCGAATCCATCTCTCTCACCGGCAAAGAGATCGAATTGTCGGGATGACTTTCCTGTAGATCGCCCCTCGAGTCGAGCCGATGCTTTCGACGTTGAGAAAGAACAGTCGATTTCACCGCAGTCCACGCGAACTTCGCCTGCCAAATACTTTGTTGAATCAATGATTACACTCAGCCGGACGCGAGTTTTCTGGTTATCGATGAGCTGGCATGTGACCTTGATTTGGCAGGTGGTCTGCCCATAGATCGCATCTTTTCCATCCAGTAGAAGGGCGTAGGCAAACGGTACGCCCGATTTTGCGGTCTCGGCTGCGCGGCCACCGCCAACACTCGGAAAAGTAGCGGCGATGAACGCAGCCAAGGCAAATCCGATTCCCGCAACCATACCAAATTCCCCAAGAACGCTAGGCTTTTTTAGAAAGCGTTCTCGCCGGAACTGTGGCAACAAAATTGTCTGCTTAAACTATCACGTCCCAACGCCGATTTCGGCCAGACGGCCGAGGCAGGCTTCCTCGACATTGTCGAGTTCGCTCAGCGTATCCTCGATATCCTTGCGCTTCTGGCGCAACTCGTCGCGCTTCTCGTCCACGCGCTTCATCAGCAGCTTCAGCTGGCCGATCTCGCCCGGAGGTTCCTTGTAGACCTGAATGATCTCGCGAATTTCTGCGATAGTGAAGCCGATGCGGCGTCCGCGCAGGATCTCGGCGATGAGTCGCCTGTCGGCCGGGCGAAACAGGCGCGTGCGCCCTTTGCGCTCGGGTTGGATGAGGCCCTCGTCCTCGTAGAACCGCAATGTTCGGGTCGAAACACCGAATTCCCGCGTAAGCTCCGTTATGCTATAGTATCCGTCTACCAAGAATTCGCCCCTATCTGACGCAGACCATCATATTGACTTTTACGTAATAGTCAATTTTTGCGCGTGATGTGACTTCTGCTGCGATCTGGCCCGATGACGAAGGCTTGCCGCAGCAGCCCTCCAAGGTGGGCAGATTCGCAAGAGATCAGTAGGCGAGTATCATGGCGACCCGGCGAAGCGGATCGAAACCTATCGCTTCCTCCGTGCGAAGAATCGCCTTCAAACGCTCTGGACAGGCCTCTCCCTCTACCACCTGAAACCCCAGCGAGGCGTGGAATGAAGCGTTGAAGGGTGCAAAGCGATCAGTCGTAAGCGTCGCCCCCGCGAGTTTTCGCTGTTGGCCGTCGGCAAGCAATGCCTGCATCAATCGCCTTCCAATCCCCTTGCGCTGCCAGTTCGGATGCACATCCGCCTCGCCGATATGCAGCCAGCCATCGACGACATATCCTCCGGCATAACCAACCGGCCTGTCGTTTTCGTCGAACGCTGCATACAAAAAACCGGCATCGAGATACCGCCGCAGATCTTCTTCGCTGCTTGCCGTCGCGTCGCCTGTGACCGCGCCCGTCGCGCGCAATGTTTCAAACGACGCAAGCTCCACGGCCTGCAATGCCGAAAAATGCTCAGCGGCAGCTCGCTTGATGCGGATGTTCACATCGACCACGCCTGTTCGCCCTTTCTTATTTCTGCCGCCGCGACGATCATGGATACCTGCAGCGCGATTGCACCCAACATCATCCTGGCCTTCTACCCAAGAAGAAAAATCAACGTCAACAAGCAGATAGACGAAAGCGCTGATATTTTGTATTTGCTCCCGAAGGCAATCGCCTGCCGGCGCCTCTTTCCGGTCTTGTGCCATCAACATATGCCGTTCCAACAATGGAGAGCCAGATGCCGGTTCGCCCCATTATTCGTTTCCCCAGCCCGTTGCTGCAATCGGCCTGCGCGCCAGTTGCCACCTTCGATAACGGGGTGAGCGGACTTGCTGAGGATTTGCTGGATACGATGCGCGCCGCACCGGGCGTCGGCATTACCGGCCCACATATCGGCATACTCAAGCGGATCGTGGTCATCGAGCTCAGCCGGCAGGACGGCGTGCGCACCTATATCAATCCGCAGCTTCTCTGGTCCTCGGAGGAAACCATGAGGCATATGGAAGGCAGCGTGTCCATGCCTGGGGCCACGGAAGAGATCGTGAGACCGAAAGCTATCCGCTTTTCCTATCAGGATGTGACTGGCGCAACGCATGAAGAACAGGCTGAAGATTTCCTGGCGATCTGTATTCAGCACGAGATCGACCAGCTCGACGGCATCTTCTGGCTGCAGCGACTGTCGAAGCTCAAGCGCGATCGCCTGATCAAGAGGTGGGAGAAGCTCCGCCGCTGATCGCCCAAAAACAAAACGGGCGCCACTATGGCGCCCGCTGCATGTTCTACCGATCCGGAAATCAGCCCTTGAGCTTGGAGTTGCAGAGGCTGTAGTAGCCGCCGCCCTTCTGGATCCACTTCAGACCGCCGAGTGCGTTCTTGGCCTTGGCTGCATTGTATGCGTCGACGCAGGTGTGGAAACGGCCTTTGCCGGGCGTTTCGGTGGCATACTTGGCATCGATCTTGGCCGGGAAGGTCACGCCGGCCGGAGCGGCCGTCGTCGGCTTTGCCGGTTCAGCTGCCGGCGGCTTCGTCGCGTCAGGCTCGCTAGCGTCGACCTTGGCTGCTGCAGTTGTCTTCGCTGCCTTGGCAGCCGGAGCAGTCGTTGCCGGAGCAGTCGCGGCGGGGGCGGTTGCTGCGGGAGCGGCAGCTGCTGCACCTGCATCGGCGCTGCACTGCGTTGCGCGGAAGTCATTCCACTTCTGGCCGTTCAGAGTGCCAGCGGTTTTAGCTGCCTGATATTTGGCGCTGCACTCTTTCATGGTTAGCGCAGAAGCCGAAGAAGCGAGGCCCATCGAGCCTACAACTGTAAGAGACGCAAGGGACATCAACAGAATGGCACGACTAGTCATTGGCATTTCCTCCGCTCTATGACGAATGTCGAAACTATTAATCGTATCGTCCCTTTCGATTGTCAATCGACAGGCGATCTAGGGGCGACGGATGACACCATATGCGGACGAATATGAACGTAGACTGTACGAAAACAGCTATCGGAAAGAGCATGTTGGCCTGGGCAGCAATCATCGATGGCACTTCGCATCCCTTTGGAATCAACCGGAAATCCAATGATTCTCAGTGCCTTTATGGCACAGAGGCCGCCTCATTTTCCCATCCCGCCTCCAGCTTAGCTATGTTCCCGAATAGCAAAGTGACCACAACCGATCGCCGCTTCGCGAGCCGGGTAAACGATTTTTACGACATTGCAACCTATCGTAAGATGGGGGCCTTGAAGTGTGGAGGAACCGCCCTAATCTTTTTCTGGCAGTTCCCCTCTCTATGCCCTGGATGCTCTCCCTTCCGGGGCATTTTCTTGAGCAGCGAACCACATCACTATCGAATCAACTCGTTTGACGATCGAGAGCTGCGCGATTCTCTCAGAGCAAGCTATGAGGCGGTCGTTTTCACGATTCGAAGGAAAGCGAAAATACCTCAGGCATCGTTGACCGTTTGACCGAACACCTGCTCGAACGCCTCGCGAAGACGGATATCCACATCCGGCATCATGACGGGAAGCCCGAGATCGACGAGGCTGGTGACGCCATAGGCCGAAATTCCACACGGAACGATCCCGGTAAAATGGCTGAGGTCGGGATCGACGTTCAGCGAAAGACCATGAAACGTCACCCATTTGCGCACGCGGATGCCAAGGGCGGCAACCTTGTCTTCGGCAACCGTGCCATCGGGCAGCACCGGCTTTTCCGGACGCCTGACCCATACGCCCACCCTGTCCTCGCGTCGCTCTCCGCGTACATTCATCGATTCGAGCGTGCGGATGATCACTTCCTCAAGGGCGCCGACAAAGGCGCGGATATCCTGCCGGCGACACTTCAGGTCCAGCATGACATAGGCCACGCGCTGCCCCGGCCCGTGATAGGTATATTCCCCCCCGCGCCCGCTCGCGAAGACAGGAAATCGATCCGGCTCGATAAGATCGGCGGCATTGGCGCTGGTGCCAGCGGTATAGAGTGGAGGATGTTCCACCAGCCAGACCAGTTCCGACGCCCGGCCCTCGGCGATATCAGCGACCTCGGCCTCCATCGTTGCGACGGCCTCGTCATAAGGAACAAGACCATCGCTGATCCGCCAGCGAACGGGCGGCGTGCCTTGAACGGGAAACATTTGGTGAGAAAGTTCTGTGCGAAGCATTTTTTGGCAGTCCTTTATCCGCCGCAGGCTGCATTCGTGGAAATCCTGCGCGCCGGCGAGTTATCCACATATGGCGCTATTCCGGCGGAAATTCAAACATCTACGGCGTTTTCCCGGCATTCCCACGGGTACGATCGGAGGAGCCGCGAAGGAATTTAAAAAAACTGACATATCGCTCTTGTGCCCCCCGAATGCTTTTGCTACATGCAGCCCCGCCGGAGCAATTCGGCGCTACCACGATGCGGTCGTGGCGGAATTGGTAGACGCGCAGCGTTGAGGTCGCTGTGGGGCAACCCGTGGAAGTTCGAGTCTTCTCGACCGCACCAAGAACCCGGCTTAGGCCGGGTTTTTTGTTTTCTAGACAATGGCTTGCGCGAAGACGTGCCCCCAAGCGCGGGGATCGCGGGACACAGCTCTAATGCGCAACATCCTTGCTGACATTGCGTAGCCGGATCTGGTGATCTAGCCGTTCGATTTGGCGAGTTGTCGCCTCGATCAACTTCCCGATTTCCTGATGGGCCGTTTGCAAGCGCGAGAGCTCGTTTCTGACCGCGTCGAGCGCCCGCTCATCGCTGTCATCGGCCGGGCCGTCGCCAGCACCAGTCATAAGCCATGCGGGGGATACACCGAAAAGCGCCGACAGCGTTACCAGCGCGGAAGCCTGCGGCTCGGCGCGATCGGATTCCCAGGCGAGCATCGTCTCCTCGGTGACACCCAGTTCGATTGCCAGTTTCTCCAGGCTGATGCCCGCTGCGTCTCGAGCCATGGACAGCCGTCCGCCCAGGGTGTCGCCGCCCTCGTCCGAAAAAACGGTCGTCTCTTGTTCGGGCTTGAACATCGGTGCGATCCTTTTCTTGGCTGCGCCGGCGATCTGTGCGGCGCACTTATGTTTTAGCCTTTTCCGAAAGCACAGATAGGTCTACGGGCGTCATCCCGCCACCACGATCTGTCCCAAATGGAAAAGTGCGACATCTTGCGCACCCGGCCCCATGGTTTCGAAAGCTGTGCCAGATCGCTTCTTGATTGCAGGATGTTCCTGTGTTTGATGTTCCGTTATGTCCGTCTCCCACACCGTTTCCACACAGCAGAATCCCCTTAGAGGCATGACGATTATGGCCAGCGCCATGATCCTGCTGCCGACGATGGACGCGATCGCCAAATACATGGCGAGTTTCGAAGGCATGTCGCCTGGCCAAGTGACCTTTTACCGCTTCTTCTTCCAACTCGTCTGCATGCTGCCGCTGCTCGCGACCGCGACGGGACGGTCGGCCTTTTCGGCGAAGCGTCCCTGGATGAATCTGTTGCGTGGCGCGCTGCATGGCGCCGCCAGCCTGCTCTTTTTCGCCGCAGTCAAATATATGCCGCTCGCCGATGTTTTCGCGATCTACTTCGTTGAGCCGTTCATGCTTACGGCGCTTTCGGCACTGTTTCTAGGCGACAAGGTCGGCTGGAGGCGGTGGCTGGCGATCGTCATCGGTTTTGGCGGCGCGATGATCGTCATCCAGCCGAGTTTCGCGATTTTCGGATTGAAGGCATTGCTGCCGGTCGCCTGCGCCTTTCTCTACGCACTCTATCTCTTCATGAACCGCGCCGTCGGTGAGGCCGATTCGCCTTTGACGATGCAGATCATGGCGGGTGCGGGCGGCACCGTGTTCATGGCATTCGCCCTCCTTGTCGGCTCATCTGTCGGCGTTGCAGACTTCGAGCCTTCCCTGCCCGGCTCCATGCTCGGCCTCATGCTGTTGCTGATCCTGGGCTCGATTTCAGGCTACGCACACATGCTTGTCGTCCGAGCCTTCCGGCTGGCGCCATTGTCCCTGCTGGCTCCGTTCCAATATTTCGAGATCATTTCGGCCACGGTCCTCGGCTACGCGATCTTCGGCGACTTCCCCAACCTTTCCAAGTGGATCGGTATCGCCATCATCGTAGGCTCCGGCCTTTTCATCATCTGGCGCGAGCGCGTGCAGTCCAGATCGGTAAATTCCGCGCAAGGGTAGATCTTGCGCATGGACCGCCAAGGCAATTTGTGGCTAAAACACTGACACAGCAGAAGTATTGGGCGGAGATTGCATGTTCAAGAAAATCCTGATCGCCAATCGCGGCGAGATCGCCTGCCGCGTGATCAAGACTGCACGCCGGATGGGCATTCTCACAGTCGCGGTCTATTCGGATGCAGATCGGGATGCCCTGCATGTCGAAATGGCCGATGAATCAGTCCATATCGGCCCTGCGCCCGCCGCTGAAAGCTATCTCATCGCCGACAAGATCATCGCCGCTTGCAAGCAGACCGGCGCCGAGGCCGTTCACCCCGGTTACGGCTTCCTTTCGGAGCGCGCCTCCTTTTGCGCGGCGCTGGAAAAGGAGGGTATTGTCTTCATCGGCCCGAAGCCCAAAGCGATCGAAGCCATGGGCGACAAGATCGAGTCGAAGAAATTCGCCAACGCCGCCAAGGTCTCTACCGTTCCGGGGCATCTCGGCATCATCGATGATGCCGATCATGCGGAAAAGATCGCGGCCGAAATCGGCTATCCCGTCATGATCAAGGCATCGGCAGGCGGCGGCGGCAAAGGCATGCGCATCGCCTGGAGCAAGGACGAGGTGCGCGACGGCTTCGATCGCGCCCGGTCCGAGGCGAAGAGCTCTTTCGGCGATGACCGCGTCTTCATCGAGAAATTTGTCGTAGACCCACGGCACATCGAGATCCAGGTGCTGGCCGATGCTCATGGCAATGTCGTCTATCTCGGCGAGCGCGAATGCTCCATCCAGCGCCGCAACCAGAAGGTCGTGGAAGAGGCACCCTCGCCGTTCCTCGACGAAGCAACGCGCAAGGCCATGGGCGAGCAGTCGGTGGCACTGGCCAAGGCCGTCGACTATCAAAGCGCCGGCACGGTCGAGTTCATCGTAGATCGCGACCGGAATTTCTATTTCCTCGAAATGAATACGCGCCTGCAGGTCGAGCATCCGGTGACGGAACTGGTGACCGGCATCGATCTCGTCGAGCAGATGATCCGCGTCGCCGCCGGTGAGACGTTGCCGTTCAAGCAGGCTGACATCAAGCTCAAAGGCTGGGCGATCGAAAGCCGTCTTTACGCGGAAGATCCCTATCGCAACTTCCTGCCTTCGATCGGCCGTCTGACGCGCTATCGTCCGCCGCGCGAAGGCAAGACGGAGAAGTCCATCGTCCGCAACGACACCGGCGTCTTCGAAGGCGCCGAAATCTCCATGTATTACGATCCGATGATCGCAAAGCTCTGCACATGGGCTTCGACGAGGCTTGAAGCAATCGAAGCGATGGGCGAAGCTCTTGATGGTTTCGTCGTCGATGGTATCGAGCACAATATGCCCTTCCTGTCAGCGCTGATGAAGCATCCGCGCTGGCGCGAGGGCCGTCTTTCCACCGGCTTCATTGCCGAGGAATATCCTCATGGCTTCGCGCCCGTAACGCCGGATGAGGATCAGACCGCTCTGCTTGCAGCCGTCGCCCTTTCCTGCAGCCTGATCGAAGCCAACCGCCGCGAGCGCTATGGCGACCGGTTGCGTTCCGCAGCCGGACCATTGCGGGAAAGCTGGGTTGTCAGGCTCGGAGCCGATAACCTGCCCGTGGCATTGCTCGAAGGTGTTGTTACCATTCCTTTCGAGATGGACATGCAGATCGGCGGCCAGACCGTTACTGTCGCGACCGAATGGCGCCCCGGCGATGCCGTCTGGGTCGGCCATATCGGTGGCCGCAGGTTGACGGTTCAGATCCGCACGGTGCTGAACGGCCTACGCATCGATTGGCAGGGTATTTCCGTCATGGCCAAGGTGTTCACACCGCGCCAGGCCGAGCTCGATCAGCTCATGCCCGTCAAGCTGCCGCCGGATACGTCGAAGCTGTTGCTCTGCCCCATGCCCGGCCTCGTCGTGTCGATCGCCGTAACCGAGGGACAGGAGGTCAAGGCCGGCGAGACGCTAGCCATCGTCGAGGCGATGAAGATGGAGAATGTCCTGCGCGCCGAACGTGATCTTGTTATCGGCAAGATCAACGCCAAGCCGGGCGAAAGTCTTGCCGTTGACGCCGTGATCATGGAATTCGCCTGATCAAATCAAGTGATCTGAACAAATTCCGGAAAAGTGTCCGACGGTTGTTCGGCTAAAACTTCACAATTGCGACGCTAAGTGTCTGATTTTGGCTTGAGTCGCCCTGTGCGGCCGTGGCAATGTCGCGCGGATCAAATCATAGCAGGAAGGGATGAAACCATGGACGTAAGAGCAGCAGTCGCGGTGCAGGCCGGTAAGCCGCTTGAGGTGATGACGGTTCAGCTTGAGGGACCGCGCGCCGGCGAAGTGCTGATCGAGGTCAAGGCGACCGGTATCTGCCACACCGATGATTTCACCCTATCGGGCGCCGATCCGGAAGGTCTGTTTCCCGCCATCCTCGGTCATGAAGGTGCAGGCATCGTCGTCGATGTCGGTCCGGGCGTGACCTCGGTCAGGAAGGGCGACCACGTCATTCCGCTCTACACGCCCGAATGCCGCGAATGCCCCTCATGCCTTTCCCGCAAGACCAACCTCTGCACGGCAATCCGCTCGACCCAGGGCCAGGGCCTGATGCCGGATGGCACCTCGCGCTTCTCGATCGGCAAGGACAAGATCCATCACTATATGGGCTGCTCGACCTTCGCCAATTATACCGTG